>JALTZZ010000015.1 GCA_027051165.1 archaeon
ATATAAATCATATTTAGGTTTATAAATATATTGGCTTATCTCTCCACCATCAACATCAACAACGTACGGAATTTCAGATTCGATGTCTGGTGATTTTTTCATCGACTCTAATATCACATCGTAAAAATCTATATCAGTAAAAATTTTTATTAAATATTCATTACAATCCAATGGCTCAACCTCAACTTCAAACTCAAACATACATAACCCTCCTAGATATTAGATATCTATTTTTAACATACTTATCATAAACATAATCGATTACATTTACTAAAATACTTCCATATACTAAAATCTCGATTGGGTGTTTAATCCCTGGAAAAATTCTAAACTCTACAGTTCCATACTTATCACATGCAGCAAAATTCATAAATCTCTTCCTGTCTACATGTCCTTCCTTCAACAAAATATTCGAATATAATTCCAACTCACTAGCATAAGGAAGACATTGCTCATTATAAAATCTAGCATCCAATCTAGTAGCTATATCGAGGATATAATCATCAATATTATGATAATCTAAAAGGATTTGATGCTTATATTTTTCAAGAAAACTCTTAAAGTGTTCAAGCACTTTTAAAAGTTTATCAACTTCTATAAACTCGCGAACACTATATTGAATTTCTTCGATGATATTAATATCCGTTAAAACATAAAACAAGCTGGGAGAAACTGATATATGTATATGTGTTCCACACGTTTCATTCGTAGCAAATAACCGAAACAATAACTTTTCTCCATCAATCTCACCAACTTCAATATAAAGGTTATCACATAACATATCTACAATTCTATATAAGTCTGAAAAATTATTCACACGGAATCTAAACTCGTGGGATTGATGCCAATGAAAATTAATCTCTTCCGTTTGCATTATAGCAAGAGCTCTTACCTCGTCATACTTTCGTAAATACTCATAAATCTCCTCATATTTTTTAGGTATATACCCAGTCCAATTCTCATGTTTCTTGTAATAATTCTCTACAAAATTCATAATCAAACCTCTCCACTCATCGTACGAGAGTTCATATATTCTTTTCAATTTATCGAAAAACTTTATAACTGATGGTTTCTCAAGGGTGACATCGACTGAAGCATCCCAACCTTCATCAACATGAATACCGTAATGTGTTCTCAACTTCCTAACAATATATATAATAGGTTTATGTAAAACACCGAACTCAATCTCAAACCCCATTGATTGAATAGCTCTCGATATCATACTATTTAAACAAATATTTCAATTTTTCATAAGGTATGCTACAGCGTTCAATTCTCACACCGTATCGTGGCAATTCAATATCAACTAGCTTTTTATAATTAATGATGAGTTGCTCTTTTGTTATATCACCACTTTCATAGTAGTAATACAAATCCTCCATATGTTTAGCAATTTCATAAATTTTTTCTTTTTGCTCATCAGACAATTCTGTATAAATTTTACATTTAATTCCTGGTTCAAAAATAAATTTTGGTACGTAATTAAACAATTCTGTACGATAAAAATACGTTATACATGAAAACTCGAGATTATGATTCAAATCCGTAGCAATATCAGGTCCAGATTCTAAATCGTATGTATGTGGATGAATAAATCCAACAATTTTAGCATTAGGACAATACCCAACCCACGTAGCTTTAAGAAAACCATGTTTCTCACTAGATAAAAAATATCTACCATCTTTCTCACAAACAGTTAAACCAATTTCAATTTTCCTCTGATAATATTCCAACATAACTTTATAAATATCATCCCAAAATTCATTAAGAATCCTTTTACAGATATTCATATTAATATTATGAAGACAACGTTGAGAAAATTATTGGAACTAGATGAAATGTATAGGAAAGCATATGAAATCCTTAAAGATTATTTACCAAATCCAGATGAAGTTACGGTTGGTGATTTTGAAGAGCTTGAAAAGATGGGAATTCGTGTAAGACCAACAGCAATGGGTGTTACGATTGGAAATTCTATTTTCTTTAGACATTATCCTCCAAGATTACAAACATTTATTCATGAGTTAATTCATTTAGCAAGAAAGCCGAGAGCTGATGTACCTGAGGAAGTTTACGGTTACAACATCTCACTCGTTGTAGTTTGGATGATTGAAAAAAATATTAAGAGAGGGCAACCATTACTATTATATTCCCTACCAGAAGAAACTGTTAATCGTGTTTTAAAGTCTTTTGGTTTCGAATCGTTTGAACACTTTTATCTTATAACAGGCATAGTACCTTATTATTATGAGATAAAACGTATTGATGATGAAATTAGAATTGTTCCTATAAGAAAATTAAGCTTTATTGAAAGATATAACGTTTTTCTTACAGAAATTATTAGTGGTGCAGTTGTCGGAAATTATATTTGTGAGGGAGTTCTTGAAAAACTTCTGGAAGAAACTGAAAAAATAAAATAATTTTATGAAATGTGAACATATTGATGAAAATGTTTATGAGTGTAAGTTTTTTATTGGAAGAAAAGGAAATTTAATATCGAGATTACCGAACGGTAAAATAGTTATACCTAGAGATTTTGAACCTGTTGAGGAAAAAAGTTATTTGGTTGATATAGATGAACGTGAAAGATATGCATTCGCATACTTACATAAACATAGATTTCGTGAAAGAAGTAGAGTTAGAACTTGGGAGATAAGTTTTGAAAGAAATATTGGAATTATAAAAGTTGATATTTTATACGAATGTCCATGTGGTGAGAAAAAGTTCGATTTACATACTTACGAAGTTTCTCTTGATGAATTGTTTAGAGAGTTTCCTAAAGCTAAGGAGTGGTATGAGGAACAAATGTTTGTAAGAAGAATTGAACAAATATACAATGAAGTTAAAGCAAGACCTGACGAGCAACTCGAATCCTTAGTAAGAGAATATTACAAATTGAAGGAGGAGGAAGAAGTTGCTTTAAGGATTGCTAAGAGAAAAGCTGAAAGTGAAGCAATGAGAAGAGCTTCTGAACTAAAAGAAAAATATATTAAAGAGGAGTTGGAAAAATATCGAAAGAAAATGTTGTGTAAAAATTGCCGTCAGGCATATTATGAACCAATATGGAAAGAAACATATGAAAGAGTTCCTAAAGTTGTTATAGAGGAGGAAGAGGAAGATATTATTGGTTATAGATGGCATCCAGAATATGAAGTTAGATACTCAGGATATGAGTGGGTAAAAAGAAGATATATCGAGAAGTTGAAATGTCCAAATTGTGGTTACGAAGAAAAACCAGAGTTCCGAATTTACAAAGAACACTACAAAAGTGAGGATGAAATTTATGCTGAAGCTGATGAATATTATAAATCAATGTATGAAGGAATCCGTGAAAAATTGAAGGATGAATATGAAGAAAAGGTTAGAAATGAGTTTTATAAAAAATTTAAGGATGTGAAAATGAGAATCGTAAAATATCTATCATCGCTCCCACTTGAAGAAACCGTTGCGATAATTAAATATTACGTTCCTGAGAGGAAATACCAATGGGGGTATGATGAATATACGAGTATTGAAAGTATTATTAGGGACATTTATAAAAACCCAGACTCTTGGGTTTTGAGTGATTTCTTGACATGGGGACTGATACCCAGTGTTGGAAGGAAAATTGGTTTAGCTTAGTGAACAAAAATTAAAATTTCTGTATCCTTAAACATACCATTTCAAGATTTTTCGTTTGATTTCTTCAACTAAATATCGTTTTTCTTCATACTTCTTCCTAAATTCTTCATCGGATAACATTTTCTTATACACTTCTTCAACACCTGGAAATTTCTTAAATAATTCTTCCAAAGTTACTTCGTATGTTTTTTCATCTATAACAGTTCTTCCACACTGCTTACAACACTTAATATAGTATTCTCTTATTATACCAATTTTTCTATCAAAATCTATCTCCCAATCATCAATACAAACAACTTTCTTGAAACTATGCCTACAAATCATATTTCAAACCACCAACAATGTTAGTAGTTTTCATGATTTTTCACTTTAAGTAAACCCATGGTGTCGTAACGTGTCAAATTCAACAATTGCAGGAACATCCACTATAGGAACTTGAACCTTACCATGTTCGTGATGTGCGAACGTAATATCCTGTTCTCTAATGATTATAAATTCAGTTGAATATCTAGAAACAGGTATTCCAGCAAAAATTATTACGTGATTTCCTAAATGTAAAATACATAACTTCTCAACATTAGCCAAAGCTTCTAGAACCAAATCCTCGTTCTCTTTTCGTAGCATAATTTCCTTGAGTTCGTTGATGGTTCTTTTACGAAGTGCGTTATCAAACATAAATACATCGCAACTATCAACACCGAGTTTTTTAAGTATAGGAAATTCTCGATGTAGTTCATCGGTTTTCCTACATGATATTCCTTTACATGATTTTTTAAATCTACAATGTTCATAGAATTCCATGAGCTTTGCTTTAACATCCTTCATTGTCGTTATGATTTTACTAAAGCTTACAATTATATTGGAAAAGTATTCGACCAGTTCATGAAACGATAACTTTTTAACTCTCATAATAACATCTCCTTGAATTCTTTCAAATCCATCACGTATACCAAGAAATCTTTTAATGTAATCTACAGTAACCTTTTCCATGAAATCGTTACTCTCAAAATCCAAGCTCCAAGGTAATCGATGACAGAAAAATTTATTCGTCGTATCATCAATTCCAACGATTGCGACACCGTGATAATAATCTTTATATTTTAGATTGTAGAACTTCGTTCTTATAACTATGTATTCATCCAAAAACTTTACTTCCGTATCTTTTTTACATATCTTCATTCTTTTGAATCTGTTATAATGCCTCTCGGATAAACATTCTTTCTTGAAAAATGTGTAAGCTTTTCTACTCTTTTTTACCATCAACTCGTATAGTTTGTAAAGTCTTGAATCTATATTAATCACCTCAAAAAATAAAAAATTAGTCGTTTCTAGTGTCAATTCTCATATCAAAGGTCTCGAGTTCTGAAACATCTTTCAAGTATTTCTTAATTTTCTCATTGAAATTCTTCTCCTTCACTAAAACTTTTAATTTTTCCATATTATATTTATTCTTTTCCATTTCCACCACCATCGATTTCATCACACATTTCAAAGAAATCACATCTCATGCAATCACAAATCGGACAACAAACACCTCCCAGATTACATAGCTCCATGTCGAAGCCGCAACTGCTACATTTCATATAAATCACCACATTATTCTAAATTTTTAAATGTCAGGAAGAATAATGCATCGTAAATTTTCTCATAAATTTTTAAATCATACTTAGAATATATTGTCCCATCAACATCAATTATTGAAATTCCTTCCTTTAAGTTTAAAATTGTTATGAAAATGCTTTCATTACAAGTTTCGTTTCTCTCTTCAACAATGTAGCTATACAGTTTATCATCGTTTTCCTTCCGTGGCTTCGAGCTCCTAAAATATTTAATAACGTTGCTTTTCATCATCTCATCCAAAACTTTATTTATCGTTGATAATATTTTAAGTATCGGAATATTTGTTACGGTTTTGTTATGCATGGCTTTCCTAACGAATATTTTGTCATATGTTGGAATCTCTTTTGATTTTTCTTCAAGATTTTTATGTATATCGTTTAAGATTTCATCGTGATGTTTTGCTTCTAAAACAGAATCCGTGTATATCAACGTTATTCCTTCATTGTATCGATGTAAAAGTATATGATAACATGCGTTTTCCTCAAGAACGTCGTAAATCAAATAGTAATCTTTCTCAAACTTAATACTCTCACTGAATACCCAATCTTTTATTTTCCGTTCTTTAGAATATTTATGTAGAACGTGGCAAATCGTTTCATGCGAATCAATTAATTCAACATTTCCAACAATTATGTTGAAGCTGTTTCGTAACATATTTCATCACCTTATTAAATAATAAAAAAATTAAAAAGTAAAAATGTAAAATTTATGGAATCATGATGCTGGGGTTTTCACTTCTAGATGATGGTGGTATTATAAAATACCCTAATAAAATAATAATATTGAAAAACATTGTCGCTAATAGGTTGTATATGAAAGATATTTTGAATAGAATTTTATCTGAAGCACCTGAAAGGAAAGTCGAACCAATTGCATAAGGCTTTTTTTATTTTAAAGACAGTATAATTGCAAATAGAGTTGAGTTAGTTAAGAGCGATGAAGCTGTTAAAATCATGAAAGAACTAATTGATAGATTTTATCAATATAATCCTGACTATTATTCAAAGTTTATAACTGTTCTTATTTGGATTTTACTATCACCTTTCAAATAATAAAAATGTGTGGTTAGGTGGATTTTGTTAAAAAGTATGAAAGTTGTGATATACCATATTTTATATTCATAATTGCTTAACTTATAAATTGTTTTTCTATCACCAAAAATTGAGAAAAATTTCTAAGGAAAATCCACAAGTAGGAGAAAGTTTTGATACTTAAGTTCCACGCATTTTTTTGAAAAATGAGCTTAAAATGACAAGTAAAAAATTGCAATTTAGCGTTTTTTTAAAAAAAATAATCGAATGTCATCCGTAAGTCATAGAAGTCTTATAT
>JALTZZ010000016.1 GCA_027051165.1 archaeon
CGTATCTATACAGATAAATACGGAAGCTCGTTGAGAAAGGAGAATTTTCGAGCGAAAGTGATGTCGGACATCAGGCTTTAATCAGATTCGTCGAGGAATACAAGAAGTCCAAGAAGAAATAAATTTTTGATTTTTTATAAATTGCAAGATGAACGTCCCCTTGAGAGAGGGGACGGGATGCCAGACGTTCGGATGAAGGCACCAGAAGGTCTTGCCGTCCGATGAGACGAGGACTTAATCCCAGCTCGTTTTATGCGGCGCTCCCTTTTTTATATTAAACAGCGGATGCGGGTGAACAATATATTTTCTGTAAAACAGCCGCCTTCTTAATCGTCTGGATGCCGTCCAAGCTTCGCAATGTTTATAAATTTGAAGGATGCGGAGCAAAACTGTTTAAAAGTTTAAAGTTTTTGGATCTAATATCTCGCTTTATAAATTTGAAGGATGCCGAAAATGATACAAACCACTAAATGCCGAAAAAAGCGGAGGGTAAATTTATGGGATGTTACACTTTTTAGATTTTTTATCATAATAAAAGATGCAGGATTTGGCATTCTATTCACTTAAAAAGATGCTGCGCAAGCCATATAATGTTTATAACCGGTAAAGGGATTCGGATGTTCACCTATGTTGATATTCTCCACACTAAAAAGATGCGGGCGATGCTCTTAGTCTCCCCAAAGAAGATGCCACATCTCTTGAATGTATAGAAGTTGGATACTGCGGATAATTTATTCCAAATTTTTTTATTAGGATGCGCATCCATCCTTTAAATTTTCAAGACACAGAATTAGGGAATGCCCGCTAATAATTTCCTTTTCATGCCCTTGATGCGGAAAAATTTCTTCTTCCTATGCACAAGATTCGTGAAAAGCGAATTTAGATGCTGTGCAAGCTGCTGACTTTTACGCTCCCAATCACTACAGCTGTAAGGATGTTGAGCTTTATAGCAGATGCAAAGTTTTCGATTACATCTCTATACCATTTTTAGGATGTAACAGCGGAAAAATGAATATCCTCTTTTAGTTTTTCAAAACGAAGGATGTCGTGATATTTTAGTATCGTTTAGAGCTTCTTTAAAGGATGGTTAATAAAATTGAGCTTAAGATGCAGAGGTTTGGTCGAATCTACTATCCTTCTTGCTTGTGCGTGCTTCCCCATTTTCAATGCCGATTTCTTATACCAGATGCCGCAGCTTCCAATCCCTGATCCATGAAGATGCCGATAATTTTTCAGTCGTTTTATGATCTTGGGCACGGTTTGAAATTCCTCACAGCTGTGAGGAAATTAAGTTTAAGGTTACATCTGGATGCAGCGATCCCGACCTTCTGTCGGTGATTGTAAAGAGTTTTGAAAAGTCTGCAAAAGTTTCATGAGATCAACGATGCGGCTAAAAATGAATAAATATAACTTTTTAAGGGGATGTAGAGCATGAATGATGATGAGGAATGTTCCGCAAGCTCCGTTTCCGGATGCCGAACAATTTTTTTCACATATTACTACTGCCTCGCCGTTCAGAATTGGGATGCGGAAACCTCGACGAACCTCTGAGTTTCTCCAAGCAAAAGCCGGGATGCGGAGTTTGAAACATCATTAAAATTCTCATTCTATGTTGAAAGATGCGGAAAATGTTCCTGAAAAAGATGCTGCATTTCGTAGGTTTATTTTTTGACCTTCGTGCTTTTCGATTCGGAAGATGCCGATAACTTTAAAAAACGGAAACTCTTTCGGAACTCACGGCTGTAAGGGGATGCCGAAGATAGCCCGCTCTATGAAATTTACGGTTTCAGAGGGTGCGGTTTTGCTTGATTTAACAGATGATAAAACAATGCTACAACAGCTGTGAAAATAGAAGATGTGGAAGATTCCCGAAAAACAAGGATGCAGAAGCTTGTAATGGATACTAATTTTTCGGATAGTATTTCATCACAGCTGTGAGGATGCACATCCTTAAGCAAGCTGTTAATCCTGCTGCTCGCAAGATCGGAAATCCAGATGAATGCATTCCTTCAAAAATGAAAAGCTTCAGCAAAGATGTTGCTTTTGCTTTGGAAAAGTCTCTATGTGTTCTCCAGCTGTTAGGAACTTCTCTAAAGCGGATGCCGATTTCTTAAAAGCAGAGGATTTTTTCATTCAGGCGGAGGGATGCTGATTACGGTCTCAACTGTTTATAAGGTTCAACTGTTTAAAAGAACGCTATCAAAGCGGATGCTGGCTCCTGAAAAAAATCAATTTACTATAAAGCATAAAGCGGATGCGAGGCATGATACACTTTCAAACATTAAATTACGGAAAAAATAAAGCGATGATGAGGAAATGTTCCGCAAGCTCCATTTCTGGATGCTGAATCACCTTTTAATACCTGATTCTGTTTTGCAGAGAGATGCTGATGATTGTCAGATTGCCCGCAGGAGATGCGGATTCACCCTCTGGTAATAAGCATAATTTGAATCTCCCGCAGCTGTGAGCTTCAAGTGCAAAAATAATGCGGATACGGAGCATGTCTCTAATTTAGTTAGCCGTAGTTTTCTGCGGTGGGATGCCGAAGCTTGCTAATAACGACGTCCAAGCTCTATTTCACAGCTGTGAGGAATCAAGCTTAAAAATTAAAAGTTAAGGCATGTGGTTGGCTCCTTTGGTTATACTCGCCGGATACTACGACCACAGAACGGGGGAAATACCGGAGTGGATGAACTACTTAATACTTGCGATGATACTGATAGCTCTGATAATAAACTTCGGCTGGGTGAATTTAGGCATGGTTCTGCTGTTCTTTGCAATGTGGTGCTTGGGCGTGCTCGGCGGAGCCGATGCGAAAGTTCTCATGCTCATTTCAGCAGTTCACGGTGCTCAGGCTTTAATTATATTCTTCGTAACCGTTCTCTCTGCATACATATTTTATCCTTTCCCTCAGAAGGAAAAAATAAAATATCTGGGAATAATAGCGCTTTTTTATCTGCTGCTGGGAAGGGTTGCCTATCTTTTATTTCTCGCCGGACATTTTATGAACTACGGGAAGAAAATTCCCGTGAGGCTTCTACCGTATGTAGCCTATGCCTATATCGTTGACAATCTCCCGCATCTGATACAGCTGATTTAAGAGGATGCTTATTAGAGAATTTAATCGTCCACGGATGCTGAAATTCATCTTAAAAGTGCTCCTCACAGCTGTGAAGGATCAAGCTTTTAAGCTCATTAAGTTGTATGCCGAGCGTGACGGTAGCCGTGAAGGTAGCTCCCGTAAAAAAAGAGAAGCTCATGGAGCTCGTGAACAAAGGATTCTACAAAAACATCAGTGAAGCGGTGAATGCGAGCATAGACATGGTTTTAAATGAATACGGTAGGGGGAACGGCGTTGTTTCGCTGAAAATTCCTCTTAAGAAGCTTGAAATGATTAAAAAACTTGTGGAGAAGGGATACTACAGAAATATAGAGGAAGCTATTCTGATGTTCATAGAGAGGGGTCTGCAGGATTATGGCGGTGGAAGCACCGCTTGAGGTAGGCTTCGTTGTTGTGCTACTGTTTTTCGGCTCGGTAATCATTTTCACACAGGTAAACGAGGCCGGGCTCGCCAAAGAGCTGACTGCAAATAAAGAAGTTTTAGCTAAAATAACTCTTGATTTTCTCGAAGATTCTGGGATAAATGATAAGATAAGATTATACTACATAACTAACAAAAGCGATTTCCTCACCGAGGCTCGGAATCTTATAAACGACTATCTGAGCGAAGTTTCCTACTGCTACAAAATCTACACCGACGACGGAAGTGTTGATGTTGACACATGCGCGGCTGAACAAACATGCGGAAGAGCAAGCGGTTATCTGATTGCTAACCGAACAATTTATGTGGAGGTTTGTTAGGAATGTTAACTGTAAATATTCTTGTTATGTCTTTGCTAACTAATTTTGTTAACAAATTTAACCATTTTACCACTAAAAAGTTAGGAATATTAATTTTCAAATGTTTCACACGTTATTTTTCTTTCAACAGATAGAAAAAGCCCATGATGGATGACATGAGGGTGTTTAAGGAAGAATATAGGTTGTTAGATGGGAGCAAAAAGAGGCTTGTTAAGAAAGTAGGGGATGGATCAATCATAATTAGATTCGAAAAAACACCCATTCCAAAGAAGCCGAAGGATGTTGTATGTCCTCATTTTCTCGAACTTAAGTGGGCGACCGGCTGCTTTTACAACTGTGCATGGTGCTACCTTCAGGGGACTTTCAGATTTCTTCCCTACGGAAAAAAGCCTAAGGTAAAATCCTACACAAAGATAGCTCGGCACGTTGCGGAGTTTCTTAAAGATGGCTCAGAGCCAGAGCTGTTAAATGCGGGAGAGCTTTCAGATTCTCTGCTCGCCGAAGATAGAAAAATCCCGTTCTCGGAATTTATAACTGAACTCTTCTCAAATCAGAACAAACATAAAGTTCTGTTTGTCACTAAAAGCGACAACATAAAGAACCTGCTTAGAATTGCAGATAAAGCTAAAAATATTATAATCCTCAGCTGGAGCATAAATGCTCATAAGGTTGCGGAGAGATGGGAGGTAGGAGCTCCTTCCGTTGATAAGCGAATAAAAGCCGCTAAGCTTTGCTACGATGCCGGCTACACCGTCAGGGTAAGAATAGATCCGATGGTTCCAATAAGAGGCTGGAAGAGGCACTATGCAAACCTTATAGATGAAATATTTGAGAATTTCGAGCCGGAAAGAATTACGCTCGGAAGCTTGAGGGGCTTACAAACAACCATAAACAATGCATGGGATAAGAGCTGGGTTGAGTATCTTTCGGAGAGAACAAACTGGGGTAAAAGGATAGACTTCAAAACGAGGTTTGAGATGTATAAGACCGTTATTGACTACCTCAGAGAACAGTATGGCTATACGAACGTTGCTCTGTGCAAGGAAACCAGAGAGATCTGGGAGAATCTTGAAATGGACTGGAGAAAAATCAAGTGTAACTGCATATATTAATTGAGGAAATTATCTAATGTGGTGTATTTTGTTTTGGTTTTTATTTTCTTTTCTTGTTTTTTGAAATAATCATCAAGTCTTGAAGCTCTTCCATACATTCTCTCTATACAGTGTTCCGCTATATCCCCAGAGAAGCTTTCTACTAAATTTTTTAATCTTAGTATCCAGTTTTTCCATGGCGGATTACTTCTTTTACTTGCAAAAATTAAATAGTATCTATATAAACCGCCAGATTTAACTTTAATATCAACAACAAAAGGTTTATGCTCTTTTATAATTTTAATATACTCTTCTTTTACAGAATCTTCTGTTGATAATTTTCTCCATCTGCTTTCAGACATGCCAAAAAATTCTGATATTTTCTCTACAGTCTCTTCTTTTAACCCGCTACTGTTGTGTTTACCTATTTCTTTCGCTATTAACAGAGCTTGTAGAGTTATTAAAACATCACCATGAAATTCTAACAATCTTTCTAACGAATCTCTCTTTATCTGCCATTTATAAGGGTCTATAAAGATAAGACAGTTTTTATATTTTATTTTATTGAGTTTTGAAGCAATTTCTTTTGCCGCTTCATTTGCATCTTTTGGTATAGTGAAACATCTTCCCTTTATCCAAGAGTATTCATCATATTCAGACAATATTTTAATTCTTTCTTCAAGAGCTTTTATATACTCCCTCGATTTATCAACAAAAAACAGTTTATCAAACTGATAGCTCGCTCTCGATGCACGATCTATAACAAGGAGAGGTGATCCAAGAAAGGGTTTATCGTATCCTTTAATTTTGTTTAATCCGCTCCCTGCAAAAAGATCAATATAAACCACTGTTAATTTTCCATATTCCTGTCTTAACCTCTTATTTATTATGTTTAAATATTGCTTTGGCAGATAAGATAAACCTGCAAGCTTCAAAACAGCCCACGCTTTAAATTCGTTGTATGTTTTTATTTCTGCAAGTCTTTCTATAATTTCTGGTTTATCTTCCATTCTTAGAATGCTCAATCTTTTATCTAACTCTTCTATAGGTCTTCTTCTTGTTTTGGACATATCAATAAAACGATTTAACAGTTCTAAATATTAAACCTTTCTCTCACAGCTGTGAGGATCAGCACACATAGGCTAAAACCTTATTTCCAGCCTTTCTGAAGCAGATGCTTTGACCGCAGGTAGCCACAACACTACCCTGCAGAATATCAAGGTTAAACTCGTATGAATTCTCCAGAGTAACAGTTATCCTTCCGTTAACTATTCTGACTTCAGCGCATTTTCCATAAATCTCTGGAACTTCATACTGAGTTGCCACATCGCTCACGTAGGCTTCCCTCGCCAGATGCTCTACGTTCTCGAAGATGCCTTTCGCCAATCCGGCTTCGTAGGACTCGTGAACATCGTTTGTCGTGATGAGGAATCCAGTTGCAAATGCGGCACCTACTATCACAACGAGCAAATAGCCTATCATATCAGATGCTCAGCTTAAAAGCTCAAAACCTCACAGCTGTGAGGAATACATGGACTTTCTATTATTCTTTATG
>JALTZZ010000017.1 GCA_027051165.1 archaeon
TATCACCGGAGAAGAGGTTAATACCTCTTCTTCTATATAAATCTTTCTGCGCTTCGTCTGGAAAATTTTGCCTTGTTTCTAATGCAAACGTCCTTTTATAAAAAAGAATAGTTTCTCTCGAAAAATTTGTTTTTATAGAAAAACTAACCCTCTTGCATCACTCATCCCGCAAGGGGTTATAAATCTGATTTTTATCGAAAAAGCTTAATTATTTAAATTTGGTCGCTAAGAAGACTTATTCTGCAAGCTGAGTTAAGTAGGGTTTAGCCGGTAAATAATATTAAACAAAGCCCTCAATGCTGGAGAGCTGGCGGGCATAAAAGGTAAGGCGGACATATTTAGTGCCCTACTGAACCTAAGAGAGATGTGGACATGGCTTAGCTGAAAGCCCGTGAAAAGAGTTAAGGCGTTAGTTGATGATGGTAAGCTCTTTGTGAAGCTTGAGCTAAGCTTGTAAGCGGGGGATTGTTCACTATAAGATCACATACTCTTTTAGAACTCTGTTTTTTATAATTTTAACTCCTTCGTGCTCAAGAATTCTCTTTTTTACATTAATTCCAAGTGTATATCCGCCCAAAGTTAGATCAGACATCACAACTCTGTGGCATGGAATTAATATTGGAAGTCTGTTCAGCGACATATATCTTGCAACAGCCCTTGCGTGTAGCCCTGTTTTTCTGCCGAGGGCTTTATACGTTGTAACATTTCCCCTTGGAACCTTCATAAGCTCTAAATAAACTTTTTTCATCTTTTCACCAAACTTATTGAAATCTATCATTTTTATAAGTTTTTTTTCTAATTTTTCGAAATTTTCATACTTTTTATTTTCCCTACCTACGAGCTCTATTCTTTCAATGAAGCTACCACGCAAATATGCACGAAAGAGATAGCCGGCATAGTTGAAGTAAAGCATATATTTATTAAGGTTATATTGCATTAAAATAAAACATGCCCATAAGTGACGATCTCTTAGAGATACTTGCATGTCCTATGTGTAAGGGAGATGTTGAATACGTTCCAGAGGACGACTTTCTGCTCTGCGAAAGGTGCAACATAAGATACTACAACAAGGATTTAAAAGAGTGTCCAAAGTGTAAAGGTGAGCTTAAGCCGATAAAGGGCGAGGTTCTAATATGCAAGTCTTGCAAACGATGGTATCCAATAATAGATGATATACCCCATATGCTCCCAGATGAGCTAAGAGAAGATCTTGTCTGATGGAGATGAGGATAATACCCGTTATTGATATAAGGAATTCCATAGCCGTGCATGCGGTAAGAGGAGAAAGGGAAAAATATAAGCCCCTTAAAAGCGTGTTTGCAGACAGCAGCGATCCCTATGAAATTGCTGTAAACATGCCTCATGATCTGATTTATATTGCAGATTTGGATTCCATACAGAAAAAAGGAAATAATTATAAAGTAATAAAAAAAATAGCAGAAAAAAAGAATGTTATGGTAGATATAGGAATAAGGAAATTTGAAGATTTTAAAAAAGCTCTAAAACTGGGAGTTATACCAATTGTTGCAAGCGAAACTCTTGAAAGCTTAGCTGAGCTCAAAAAAATTGTTGAATGCGGCGAAGATTTTGTATTCAGCATAGACATAAAAAAATCTGAGGTTATAACAAATTTTTTGCCAAAAAATCATGTAGAATGCTTTAATTTATTAAAAAATCTTGGAATAAAAAAGTTTATAATACTGAACCTTGATAATGTGGGAACCTTGAGCGGCTGGAATATAGATATGAGTTTTTTAAATAAAAGCAATGCAGAAGTTTATATTGGAGGAGGTATTAAAAAAACAGATATAGAAAAATTTAAAAATATTGTAAGCGGATTTCTTGTTGGAACTGCTATCCACAGAGGCATTATTTAGATGAAAGTTCCTCTTCTATAATCCTTGAGAACACTTCATATGGCAAGGCTCCACTTACCTTTTTGCCGTTTACGAAGAATGTTGGAGTTCCATCTACACCAGCATGCAAGCCGTCGAGAAAGTCTTTCTTAACTTCTTCTATATACTTTCCGCTCTCTATACATGCCTTAAACGCCTCAACATCAAGCTCAAGCTCCTTTGCATAATCTATGAATTTGCTTGCATTGTTCGCCCATTCAGCTTGTCTTTCAAAGAGGATATCGTGATACTCCCAGAACTTTCCTTGTTCTCTTGCACAGTTTGCTGCTACGCTGGCATTAAATGCGAGCTCATGGAATTCAAGCGGAAAATCTCTATAAACAAAAAGTATCTTGTCTCCATAATTTTCAATAATTTTTGGTAGAGTTTCTGTTGCAAACTTCTTGCAATATGGGCACTGAAAGTCGCTGAACTCTATAATGACAACCTTTGCATTTGGGTTTCCTAACCTTGGATCATCGTCTATGCTTACGTTCACCCTTTCAGAAGCCCTCTGCTGGGGCTCCATGGGATGTGGTATTTTCTCGCTCGTGTTGAGAATCTGAAAAACTATAAATTCTCCGTCTTTTGTAGCAATTACCGAAGCACTATCAACCTTTTCATTGTTTTGATATATATCAAACTCTATCTTTATCAGGTGCTCGCCATAGGGTTCTGTATGGAAGCCACGTATCTCTGCATTCTGCGGTTTTAAGAAGTTCTCGTTTATATAGCCCACTACCTTCGCAGCAGCCTTTGTGTAGTCCTGCTTCTCACCAAAAGCAACGTATCCTATCAATATTCCCAAAACAATTCCTATCACTATTCCAACAGCTATTGAAGATTTTTCCATTTTCTCCATCTTTTGCACCTTTAAAAGCTTTTTCTTTTTGACAATAACAAACAAATTTGATAAAAATTATTGGCACGATATTTTCAAATTCTTGTTTTGCAAGAGAATATGTTTAAATTATTTTATATAGTTAATCTTTAAAAGCTATCGTGCGAGGTAAATCCGATGAGGTGGTTGTAGTGGCTAAGAAGATGTATATAAAGTTCGAGGTTCCTAAGGAGTTGGCTGAAAAAGCTTATGAAGCTATTGAGATTGCAAGAACAACTGGAAAGATAGCAAAGGGCACGAACGAAACGACGAAATACGTTGAAAGAGGGCAGGCAATGCTTGTGCTTATTGCGGAGGATGTTGATCCAGAGGAAATTGTTGCTCATCTTCCACCGCTCTGCGAGGAGAAGAACATTCCTTACGTTTATGTTCCAAGCAAGCAGGAGCTTGGTAAAGCAGCTGGCATAGACGTTGCAGCAGCGAGTGCGTGCATAATAGCCCCAGGAAAAGCTAAGGATCTCGTGGAGGAGATTATTGAGAAGGTTAAGGATCTTAAAAAGTAGTTTTAAATAATTTTTATTTTTAAAGTTATTATTTATCATGAGCATGGGTGGTATGGCATGCCAGAGAAGGATGAAGCCTACGCTGCAGAGGTCGTCGAGATTATAGGAAGAACAGGAATGACCGGAGAGGTTACTCAGGTAAAGGTTAGAATACTTGAAGGAAGGGATAAGGGCAGAATAATAAGAAGGAACGTCATGGGACCCGTTAGGGTTGGAGACATTGTTATGCTCAGGGAAACGGAGAGAGAGGCAAGAGAACTTAAAGTTCCATAATAAGAGGTGTTTTGAATGAAGTGTTCATTCTGCGGTAGAGAAATAGAAAAAGGAACAGGAAAGATGTTTGTAAGGAAAAGTGGAGCAATTCTTTATTTCTGCAGTAACAAATGTGAGAAAAACATGCTTAAGCTTGGAAGAAAGGCGAGGAAGCTTAAATGGACTATGCACTACGTAAAGCAGAAGCAGTAAGGTGTCTGCATGGAGAATGTTGAAAGAACTTTTTTAATGATAAAGCCAGATGGTGTTTGTAGGGGATTGATAGGTGAAGTAATAAGGAGAATAGAGAGGAAAGGGCTTAAAATAGTTGCAATGAAGATGATAAGAGTGAGCGTTACTCAGGCTGAGAAGCAGTATGAGGAGCACAAAGGAAAGCCGTTCTATGAGGGATTGATAAACTATATAACGAGCGCACCCGTTGTTGTTATGGTCGTTGAGGGAAAAAATGCAGTTAAGGTTGTTAGAAAGCTGATAGGTGCTACCAATCCAGCAGATGCCGATTTTGGAACAATTAGAGGGGATTTCGCTCTTGAGATAGGAAGAAATATTGTCCATGCTTCTGACAGCGTGGAATCGGCAGAAAGGGAGATAAAGATATACTTTACAAACGAAGAAATTCTCAGCTATGAGAGAACAGATGATAAATGGCTTTATGAATGATTTTTAGCTTCGTCCTTTTTGTTTGCCATGTTATAAAGGAATTTTTAATATAATGCTGAAAAACAAAAAAATAAGTGTAGTAATACCAGCTTATAATGAAGAAAAAACATAGGAGATGTTTTGTCAAGAATTCCAGATTTTGTTGGCGAAATTATTGTTGTTGATGATGGAAGCACAGACAGAACAAGTGAAGTTGCAAGAAAATACAATAAAGTTGCATTAATAAAGCTTGAAAGAAACATGGGGAAAGGAAGGGCACTCTTCGAAGGCATAAAGAGTGCTTGCGGAGATATTGTTGTTTTTATTCTTCTCGTTGCTTGCAAGACCCCTTCCGTAAGGGAGGGGGATACGCAAGGTTAGCTAAAAGGTGTGGCTTGGTAGAAATGTTTTGGTATAGCAAAAAACAAATCATATAGCAATGAACGTGTTCCGCTGTATAACAATAAATCTCAAGAGACTGCCTAAGGATTACAGAACAGCCTTAGCCTACATGTGCTACCACAGCGCTAAGCTTTGGAATCAAGCTCTTTTTCTGCTTAACAAAAAAGAAGCCAAGCTAAACTTCTATGACCTATACAACAGGCTCAAAGACAGTGTTCACCTAAGGGCTCTGCACTCGAGAGCCTCGCAAATAATCTTAGACGAGCTCGTCAGAGCTTACAAGAATCATTTTAAGGAGCCAGAGAAATTTGCTAAACCAAAGCCAAGGAGAAGGTATAGAACTGTGATCTTTGATAAAACTGGATTTAAGATTTGTGGGAACAGGATAAAGGTCAGTGTTTCTAAAGATTTGAGAAAGCATTTAAAAGAGAAGCACAACCTTGATCTAAGGTTTCTGTGGCTCGAAATCGGCTTGCCACTAAACGAGAAAGCAATTAAAAACGTTCGGATTGCTCCTAAGAGAGATGAGTTCGAGCTGCATTTAATCTATAAAGTTGAGATAAATCCAATAGACTTCAGCAGGAGCAAGGTAATGACAATTGACCCCGGCTCTTCGAACTTCTTTGCTATAGTTGTAGAAGGGGTTGAAACGCCTTATATTATAGACGGCAAGGGATTAAAGAGCCTGCTTAGAAAGTATTTGAAGAAGATTGCGAAGCTTCAGAGCCTTAAAGACAACTTAAAGAACAAAGACTTGGCTTTTCGCAACATTGAGAAGAAAATAAAAAAGCTCTGGGTTAAGATTCACAGACTGCTTAGAAACTTCGCTCATGCAGTCTCTAACCTCGTTTTAGAGCTTGCTTTAAGGCACAACGTCAAGGAGATAAGAGTTGGTGATGGCTTCCAAAATAAAAACAAGAGATCTAAGCTGAACTCAATAGCAGAGCAGACGTGGCACCTATTGCCACGTGGCAAGGCTTTCGAGTATCTTAAATACAAGGCGGAAGAGCTTGGCATATTTGTAGATACAATTAGCGAAGATTACAGCTCTGGGGCGGACAGCCTGCTTAATAAGGCTGTTGCTGAAGAAAGCTACACCCCAGAGCTTAGAGTTAAAAGAGGTTTGTTTAAATCCGTCTTGGGTTTTATAAATGTGGATGTCAACGCCTGCAGAAACCTCTTGAAGAAGCTTAGCATATTCGATAGGATAAGCGGTCTTGCTAAGCCCATAAGGCTTAGGATATTCAACAAGTTTAAAAGTAGCTCCGCCTACGGGATGGGCAGGAGTAGGGGCGCGTTTACCAAGCGGTGGGGATAAGGCCCTTGCAAGGGCAAACTCCCCACGAAGCCCCGCCCGTAAGGGCGAGGTAGTTCACTACATAAACCCCAACCAAGCACTCATAAGGTGCCACCTCCCTAACAAACAAATTTGCTTTTGCGAGAATTCTTAGGAAACTCTCACCTTTTAACGGCTCGTATACGTATTCAGCTCCAATATATTTGGAATATTCTTTATTCAAATAAATTCTTTCCTTACTTGGTATATAAATCTTTTTATTTAGTTCTTCTGCTATTTCTTCATCAAAAATTATTGAACTATTAAAATCAACCATAAAATAAAAAAGTATAAATAAAAGAATGATTAGTGTTGCGGATAGAACAATCTTCATAAAAATATTATAGTCCTTTAACCTCAAACAATAAGCATGGAGTGGAATATCGTGGAAGATACGCTGATAATTAGAGGTAGCTTCTACGCAGTCAGCTCCGGAATATTAGGCGGCTGGGGATATGTGAAATTTCTTTTTAACCATTGTGTTAAGGATAGTGATCTATGGAATCCAGCAGAGTATATAAAGTTCGTTGCCAAGAAGTTTGGAATGAATACTTATTTTGGATTGCTTACAGCGGTTCCCATGGATAAGCTGGCTGTTGCGAGAGAAGAGGATGTAACAGTTTTTACAACTGCTGGTGTAGATAATCCCAACGAAAAGTTGATAGGAACAATAAACATAATTATCGTTGTAGATGCAGATGTAAAGAGGAGTGCAATGATAAATGCGTTTATAACAGCTACCGAAGCTAAGGTTGCAGCCCTTCTTGAGGAAGGATATAGCTTTACCGGAACAAATACAGATGCGATGATAGTCTCAAAAACGAATAAAAGGGAAAAAGTTTATGAATATGCGGGTGCATCAAGCTCCCTTGGAAGGAAAATATGGAGATGCGTAAAGAAATCCGTTAAAGAGAGCTTGTCCAAGTAAGATCAAGCTCTTCAAGCTTTTCCCTCTTTGGAACACCTTCCTTACTCCAGCCCCTAAGCATATAGTATCTGTCCAGATCAATATAAGCTGTTGTTCTCCTCCCTTCAACGACAACTTCTTCTTTCAGGAGCCTTTTGGGTAAGGAGTCGTGCTCTCTTCTGAAACCCTCTCTAACATTAAACAGCCTTTCAAGGTTAAAAATTCTCTCACCTATCTTTAATAGTTCTCCAGCATCTATCTCTTCCCCAAGATAGGCACTCAGGAGCTTTGCATAGTCCACTTCATCAAAGCCACGCATTGTAAACTTGCACAGAATGAGAGAGTCTATAGCCGCATGCAAATCTTGTTTTCTCTTAACAAACTCAGCTTTATTTTTATCAAACCTATCTATCTCCTTGTTCAGTATTTCGTCTATATAGACGGGAGCCCTTAAATGACAGCCTCCCCTGTTACTTGTTGCGTATGCTAAAGCCATGCCAAAAGCTCCTCTTGGATCGTAGCCGGGTAGTTCAAGCCCCTTAACACTCATTGAAATATCCAATCCTATTTTTTCGCAGAATTTCTTGCTACCCTCAGCCAAGTCTTTTCCAATGCCCTTTTTGTGTGCAATTAGCTTAATAACTTCGAGGATCTTTTCATCCCCCCATTCAATCTCGTAGCTTACCGCACCCTTTTTACAAGCCTCTATTAGGCTTGCTATTGTTAATCCCGTAGATATCGTATCCATTCCATAATCGTTGCATAGATTGTTAGCTTTTGCTATTATTTCAGGTTTGTCAATTGCTAAACTTGATCCAAAGGCATATATGGTTTCGTATTCCAAGCTGTGTGTTTTTATTCCGTTAAAGTCAAAAACCTTTCCACAGGCTATTGCACATGCATAGCAGAAGTAGTCTTTAACCTTATATCTGTATATAGCTTCTCCGCTTATTTTATAGGCACCTTCAAACCTATTTTCAAGGAAATTTTTTGTTGGAAGTGCGGAACTTTCGTTAACAATGTTAACGATATTCGGGGTTCCATACTTGCTGAGCCTTTTTGTATATAAAAGCAGCTTTCTGTGCAGGCTTCTTGATACCTCTCTAAGTCTTTCTCCAACTTTTACCTTTTTAAAACCTTTAACAACAATAGCTTTAAGATTTTTGGATCCCATTACAGCTCCTAAACCACCTCTACCAAATGCTCTGTGTTTATCGTGGATTATACTTGCAAACTTAACAAGATTCTCGCCAGCTATACCAATACATGCTATTTTTGCATTTTTATGCTTCTTTTCAAGAATTTCTGTAGTTTCATTTACGTTCTTTCCCCATATATCGCTTGCATCTAAGATTTCAATATCTCTTTCTATGTCTATATAAACCGGATCGTTTGCTTTTCCTTTAATTACAATGCCAAGAAGATTAGCTCTTCTAAGTTCGTAGCCAAAAAAACCACCGCAGTAGGAATCAAATATCGTCCCCGTTAGAGGTGATTTTGAAACCGCCACTGTTCTACCAGAGCATGGAGCAATGGTTCCAGTTAGCGGTCCGTTCATAAAAATTAAAATATTATCCTTGCTTAGAGGATCTGCTTTTGGTTTAATTTCTGTATAAAGAATTTTTACAGCTAAACCTTTTCCACCTATAAAACTCCTTAAATCCTCATCATTGGCTTCTCTAATTGAAACCTTCTCTCTCGAAAGATCTATGTATGCTATATCTACACATTCTCTCATAATACCTCAATCTTTAAATACCGTGTATAAGAATTCTACCACATGCACGCGAAGAGGCTTAGCTATATTGACATATCTGGTATAAGGAAAATGTTCGAGCTCGCAAAGGCTAAGGATGTTGTCAACTTAGCCTTAGGAGAGCCTGACTTTCCCATACCAAAGGAAGCGAAAGAAGAGATAATAAAATCTTTAAAGGAAGATTTTACACATTACACTTCAAATAAAGGCATTGATGAACTAAGAGAGAAAATTGCAAGGAAGCTCGTTAAAGAGAACAAAATTAAAGCTGATAAAGAGGAAATTATAGTAACAAGCGGCGGAAGTGAGGGTTTGCACTTGGCTATACTCGCATTCGCAGAGAAAGGTAGCGAAGTTCTCATACCAAATCCGGGTTTTGTTTCTTATGAACCCCTCGTAAGACTTGCAGAAGCAAAGCCAGTTTACTACCCATGCAGAGAAGAAAACGGGTTTGTTCCGTCTGTTGAAGAGATAGAGAATCTTATAACGGATAAAACGAGCATGATAATAATAAATTCACCAAACAATCCAACTGGGGCTGTTTATCCGAGAGATTTCTTTAAAAGTCTTGCAGAAGTCTTACATGGAAGGGATATAATAGTTCTGAGCGATGAAGTCTATGAAAAAATAATTTATGATACAAAGCATTATAGTATGGCAAGATTCTACGAAAATACAGTAACTGTAAACAGCTTTTCAAAAACGTTTGCAATGACTGGCTTAAGAATAGGATACGTGCATGCAAGGGAAGAACTAACGGAGCAGATGCTTAAGATTCATCAGTATATCCAAGCTTGTGCAAGCTCTTTAGCACAGAGAGCTGCTTTAAAGGCTATGGAAAATGCAATGTATATAGAAGAGGTTGTTTCTGAGCTGAGAAAGAGGAGAAACCTCATGCTCGACATGCTTGCGGAAATAGGCTTAGACGTCGTAAAACCTAAGGGAGCCTTTTATATGTTTCCAAATTTTGGCGGAGACGATAAAAAGCTTGTAATAAAGATTCTAAAGGAAGCGAAAGTAGTTCTTACACCCGGATCTGCGTTCGGAAGTTTGGGAAAGGGTTATGTAAGATTCTCATACGCTGCAAGTGAAGAAAAAATCCTTCTTGGAATGGAAAGGCTGAAAAAATTTTTAAAAGCTTAACCTTCAACAACTTTGCTTGTTCCATTTATTTTTTCAAGAACAATCAGATTGTCTGCAGCCTCTTCAAACTCTCTATCGTGAGTAACCACTATTATTTGAGGAATAAATTTTCCAATATCCTTAATAATATTTATTAATATTTTCTTTCTTTGCTGATCTAAGTGTATTGTTGGTTCATCGAACATCATAAAGCTTATTCTTCCTTGAGAAAGTATCTTTGCAATAGCAAGTCTAAGTGCTATTGCGAGGGCGATTCTCTCTCCGCCGCTCAAACTTTCAACCTTCTTTTTTCCGTTTCTTGTAAAGATCTCTATGCTAAAGTCTTCTGTTATTCTTAAATCGGAGAATTCTATGTTGAATCTTTCAAAAATCTCTTTTGTATATTTCTCTATTATAGGTCGAAATCTGTTTCTAAGCTCTTTCTGAAGCTTATCTTTGCTTAAAACATCTCTAATTTTTCTAAGCAGCGAAATGAAGTATTTTAACTTTTCAAACTCTTTTTTCTTCTTCTTAAGCTCATCAACCTCTTTTTTAAGCTCTTCAATGCTCTGGAGGTTTCTCTCTATAAGAGTTCGCATGCGAGCAGTCTCTCTTTCAAGTCTTAGAATGTTTTCTCTTAATTTATTAATTTTTTCCTTCCTTAATTTTATTTCCTTCTCGACATTGCTTAACTTTATTGATTCAAAGTCTTTTTCTTTTATTATATCCTTTACTTCTCTTTTTTTTAGTAAGTCCATGAAGGTGTTGTTTAGGGATGATAATCTCTCATTGAGCTCATTTATCTTATTTATTATGCTTTTTTTATCAACATTATTTAGAAATCTCTGTGCAGTTATATATCTCTCATAATCTTCTCTCAAAATTTCTATCATTTTCTCATTATTCTCTATATCTTTCCTTATTTTTTTGTAGATTTCTCTTAGCTCCTCCTCATTTGATAATCTATCAATGATTTTTTCTTGTTCTTTTCTTAGTTCTTCTAAATCTTTTATATATATTGCTATTGCATCTATATTTATCTTTTCAAAATCCCTCAATTCCTTTTCAAGCATGGAAATTTTTTCCTCAATCTTTTCCAAGTTTTTCTTATAAGCCTTTTTTAAAGCTTTCAAGTTCTCCATTTCCTCTTTGTATTCGTTTATGATCTTTCTTTTTCTCTCTTCATCTATAACGCTTCTGCAGACAGGACACCTTCCTTTAACATTTTCTAAACTTTTCTTTGATTTCTCTATTTGAATTAATATGCCGTCAACTTCTCGAATTTTTCCAATAATTTCCTCTTTTTTACTGATTAAATTATCAATTTCTTCCTTGATTCTTTTTTTCTTATCCTCTATATCCTTCTTGAATTTGTCAAAATTCTTTCTTATTTCTTTTTTAAGCTCAAGTTCATACCGTCTTAATGTTTCATCTAATTTTCTAAACTTTTCTTTTTTTCTTACCAGCTCCTCTTTTAAACTTTCAATTTCCCTCAATTTTATTAAGATATCTTTTTCTTTGTTTTTGAGTTTTTTTAGCGATTCTTCAGCGCTTAGATATCTTTTGTAGCCGTTTTCTGATTTTTTAATTTCTTTTTCGTGTATCTCTATATTTTTAAGCTTTTCTTCGAGACTTCTTTTTTCGATAACAATTTTTTCTCTTTCTATTATTAAATCTTTTATTTTTTCAAGATTCTTGAGAGCATTCTCTTCAAAAGATAGTTCATTCCTTATTAAATCGAGATTTTTCTCATAGCCCGTAAGTTTTTCTCTAAGTTCTTCTGTTTCATTAGTTATGTTTTCAATTTTTTTCTTTTTCTCTTCTATTTCTTCTGGGACTCTTTCTAATAATTTAAGTCTTAGTTCAAAGTCTCTTATAATTTCTCTTAAGGAATCCCATGCTTTTTCAATTTCGTTTATCCCAAGAAGCTTATTTATTTCTATTTTTCTCTTGCTCGGTTCCATTGATATTAGTGCATCAATTTCACCTTGTTTAACATAGACAGCTCTCGTGAATACGTCTGAATCAATTCCAATTATTTTTTCAATTTCTTTGTCAATGTTTCCCCTAATATACGGCTTGTTGTTTATGTATAAGCTGTTTTCCGTAGATCCTCCTTTTTTCCTAATTCTTCTCACTTTAAGCTTTTTGTTGTTTATAGAAAAAATAGCTTCCACTCTCATTTCTTTTTCTCCAAGCCTTATTAAGTCATCAAACTTAAGATCTCTTGGTTTTTGCTTAAATAATGCGAAATTTATAGCATCAAGTATACTCGTTTTTCCAGAACCATTTTCACCAACAATTACGTTAATTCCTTGCTCAAATTTTATGTTTGTGTTTGCATGCGACTTAAAATTGGTCAATCGTATCCCATCTATCATAAAATCACCCTAAATAAAGTCATCGAGGGTTCTTGCTTTTATATTGCCAGCCTTTGCTGTTACTTTTTTCTCACTCTTTTCATGATTCAAGAGTTTATCAAAGAATTCCTCGGCAAATGCTTTTGCCTCCTCTATATCTCCCTTTTTAAGATATTTTAGAATGTTTACTGCGAAGTCTATTTCTTTTTTTGAATATCCTTTCATATATTCTTCTATTATCTCTCTTTCCAGTTCGTCTATGCTTCTGTTTTCAATTACTATCTCTTTTGCAGAATCCTTATCTTCTCTTCTTATTACAATATGCAGGGCATTTTTTAAATCTCTTAATATTTTTTCATATATTCTACTGTAATTTTCTGGTTTACATTTTATTTTTAGCTCAACAACAGCTCCGGGTTCACATTTTGGATTTTCTACTCCTCTTAAATATTTTTCACCATCTAACACAATTCTAATAAATTTTCTTGGTTCTAAGTCAATTTTATCAATTTTCATTTCTTCAACATTAAATACAAAAAAACCTTTTCCATGCTTTTTGTAATCGTCTATTTCGCTTGTCTTCCAAATTTCTAATGAGCCGGGATATGCAAGATATCCTAAGCCGTATCTATCTACAATTCTATTGTGAATGTGCCCCATAGCATAGTAGTGGAAGTTCTTTGGAAGGTCTCCAAATTCTATTTCATAGTTTAGATCAAAATACTTGCTTATAGCTTGATGCAGTATTAATATCCTCCTTTTATAATTATTGGCTTTTATCGAAAGTTTTTGTAGATATTTTAGAAGAACGCTTGAATGTGCCTTGCTGTGATATGGTAAGCCAGCAAAGAATATATCTTCATAGACATAAGTTGGATTTTTTGGTGTCAGAAATATTATTTTTTTGTAGAGTGCATGGGGTGGTATGGCATCTTTTCTAAGAACAATATCGTGGTTGCCGGCTATTGCGATAAATTTTATCCCTTCTTCCGCTAATCTTTCTATCGCATCTCTAACATTTATTAATGCCCTAACACTTGGCTTTGATTCTTCGAAAAGGTCTCCGCTGTGAATTACAGCATCACATCCAATTTCAATAATTCTATCTACAGCTCTGTGCATTGCATTGTAAAAATCTTCCTCTCGTTCACTTAGATTGTATTGTCTATAGCCTAAGTGTGTATCCGCCATGTGGGCAATAAGCATGTTAATAATATATGAAGTGCATATAAATTAATGTTGCCGGGGTAGCCAAGTGGCTAAGGCGTGGGCCTTGAGAGCCCATGGGGCTTATGCCCCGCGAGGGTTCGAATCCCTCCCCCGGCGTTTTTTGTTTATCTATGTAATTTTTGCTTAATTTTATCCTTGATTTTTTAACAATTCTTTCATTTGCGCATTCTAAAATATTTTCGAATATGCGTCGTTTAGCTCTGGGACCCCTATAGACTTTTTCAACGAACTCCCTGACTCGAGTGTTTATATGCAGAGCTCGCTATGGTGCATATAAGTATGTTATTATGTTATATAATAAGAAATCAGCTCCCATTAGTCTTCATCAGTCTATAAAACGTTAGATAATCCTTGGGAGCCTTGGGAAACCTTATATACATTTCTCTCAACTCGTTCTTTTCCAAAATCTCTCCTATTCTCCTCTTTTTTATAGCAGGATTATTCCAATACTTTTCGACGATTGATTTTAGTTGCTTACGTGCGATCTCAAACTCTTTCTTTGTAAGCTCCTTAAAGCCTTTGCCAAAAAGCCAAGATGCATAATAATGAATCAAGCTCGGCTTGTGATAGAGCTTTCCTTCGCTTTTAAGTCTTGCTAATCTCAGCTTTGTTCTCATACTTATCTGCAACCTTTCATAGCTGGAGAACCAAGCTTTAATAAATTCCCATAATTCTCTCAGGAGAGGGTCTTCTATAATAGGCTCTCTCACAAACTCAAAAACAACGTTGTATTTGTTCATTATATCTTTCATCAGCATGAGGCTTTCTGTTGGAGAACTTGCCCTATAAAAGCGAGTCATGTCCCACATCAGTATTATCCCAATATTCTTCTCTTTGATAAATTCAAGGAGTTCTTTAAATTTTGGTCGTTTGAGTGGATTTACAGCCCCGCTTATATTCTCCATAAAGACCTTGACAATCTTATACCCTCGTTCTTTCGCATAGTTCATCACATCGTAAACCTGATTCTCTGGAGCCTGCTCCTCAGTGCTTACCCTTGCATATATAACGGCTTCCATCGTATTTCATTAGTGATGTATTGATATTTAAATGTTTCGATAGATAAGCTAATGATGCAAAATACAACTTTTTCGTTTCGTTTCCTAACACTATCTCCTACTAATAAACTCACCATACTCACTACTGCTCTATATCTATAGAGCACCTAAACAACACGCTAAACTCCCATACATGCCTATCAGATTTTTAACACTCCTTAATCAATCTACATACCTTTCAACTCCTAACCACCTACGCCATTGAGGCTACATCTGTAGCCCCTTATCTTCTATCACCACACTTACTCCTTAATACACAAAGACATTCAAACTCCCTTTCCAAATACCCCTCTAACTTCTTTCTATTTAAAACTGTAAAAAGTCCATCGTCCTCTTTGAACTCAGAAGCAATTCCCAATTTATATAGCCTATATAACCCTCTTGCTGAGTCATGACTCAGTAAGGGGGTTATATAAATAAATAGCCCTCGTCTCGGTGAAACCCTCTAAGCCGAGCCGGCGACGGGATAGGCTTATTGGGCTGAGGGAGGAGGGTCTAAGTGGGTGCTGACCCCCACCCCTGTGCTTCGGGATGGAGGAATCCTCGAAGACTTGTCTGTGAAGCCCGAAGCACAAACCTCTCCGCAAGGAATCTTTGCCCTTTAGGGTGGGGAGGAGGTCAAAGTAGCCAAAAATATTCAGGAAAGAAGAGGACCGAGATACGATAATTATGAGGATTTCTTAATTTTTACAAAATTTTTTAAATGGGAGGAGCATAACTATATACCATGAAGGCACTACTCATAATAGATATGATAAATGATTTTGTTGAAGAAAAAGGGGCTTTATTTGTAGAAGGAGCAAAGAACCTAATACCAAATATAAATGAAAAAATAAAAAAGTTCAGAGAAGAAGGAGGGTTAATAATATTTGTCTGCGATGCACACAGCGAGGACGATAAGGAGTTTGAAGTTTGGGGAAAGCATGCGGTTAAAGGGACTTGGGGAAGCGAGATAGCAGGCGGCATGGATTACAGAGAAGGCGATATAAGAGTTGACAAAACAAGATTTTCTGCGTTCTTCAAAACGAACCTCGAGGATATACTAAAAGAGCACGGCATTGAAAAGGTTTACCTAACGGGAATACTGACGGATATATGCGTTTTATATACGGCTGGCGATGCCTACATGCGGGGCTTTAAGGTTGCTGTCTTTAAGGACTGCGTTAAGAGCGTTAGCGAGGAGAGGCACGAATGGGCATTAAAGCATATGAAAGAAGTGTTGGGAGCTGAGATAATATGATAGCAATAATAGCTGGAAGTGAAAGCGATCTTGGTTTAGTTTCGAAAATAGAGGAAGTTCTTAAGGAATTTGGAGTTGAGTATGAGGTTCATGTTGCAAGTGCACATAGAGAACCAGAAAAAGTTAAAAGGATAGTAAAGGAATCTAAGGCTGAGGTTTTCATAGCAGTAGCCGGATTGAGTGCAGCTCTTCCCGGGTTCATCTCGAGCTATACGTCAAAGCCCGTTGTTGGCGTGCCAAGAGAGGTTAAGCTGCTCGGCTTAGATTCGTTGCTTAGCATGGTGCAGATGCCACCAGGTGTGCCAGTTGCGGTTGTCGGCATAGAAAATGCGAAGAATGCGGCTCTCCTCGCACTCCAGATACTTGCAATAAAAAACAGGGAGCTTGAGGAGAAAATCAAAAAGTATAGGAAGCTTTCGTGAACTAAATCCTTTTAAATCCCTCAACGAGAATTTCCACGTGCTTCCTCCACGAATATTTTTTCATTGTTTTTCTTGCATTTTCTCCTATTTTTTTAAGAATTTTTTCATTTTCAAGAAGATATAAAATTTTATCTGCAAGCTCTCTGTAATCAAGAGGATTGTTCAGGAATACGCAGTTTTTCATATTTCTGTAGTATGAGAGCACTTCAGAATCTCTCGACACTATCGGTGCAAGTCCGCTCGCCATTGCTTCCATCGTTACAAATGCTTGAGACTCATGAAGGCTTGGGAAGACAAATATATCGCCGACGTTGTAGTATCTGTGCACAACATCTTTATCAACCCATCCCGTAAATTTGACATTTTTATATTTTCTTGTTTTCCTGATATAACAATCAAGTTTTGGTCCTCCACCAACAAAAAGGAAATATACACTACCATTTTCCTTTAAAACGTGTGGAATAGCCTTAATAATTGTTTCAACATTCTTCTCGTGGGACATCCTCCCAAGATAAAGGACAACTTTCGAGTCTTCTGGAATTTGTAGGGAAGATTTTAATTTATGCTCTAATCTTGGCTTAAATTTTTCAGTATCTACTGCAAAAGGTGCAAAAACAATATTATTTTCGCAAACACCCACCCTCTTAAGTTTTTCATAGAACCTTGAGGTTGCAACGAAGAATATTTTGGCTCTTCTGTATGCAAACTTAACAATATTATCTACACATCCGAAAAATTTATCCTTCGGGACTCTTAGCTTTAAAGCTCTATAAAGCATTGTGCTTTCATCGTGATGGCAAAAAACTGCAATATTATCTGATACAAAACTTGAAAAGTAGCCAAGCGGAGCTAAATCTTGGACAAAAACTATATCTACACTCTTGAGAGTTCTTATGGAATCTATATTAAAGATTGGAATGTTGTAGTCCGCTATCTTTATAGGTAAACATGGAGACAGCTTTAAATCAACATTAAATCCATTTTCTTTACTGTATTTTGGAGCTACAATTGTTATTTCATAGTATTCCTTTAAAAGAGGAACAACATAGCTCAAATATGTAAGGACACCGTCCTTCTTAGGCGGATACGTGTCAACAACTATTGCAAGCTTTTCCATTGCATCTTCCTCGCCATCTTGTTGACTTCCTCTTCTACAATTTTCCTTACTTTTCCAACCTCACCGCGCATCTTCTCGTAGTTCCTTTCTACATACTCCCTTACATCAATCAAGAAGATTTTATCCCTCTTTGCGAGGGCTTCGTCAACGTTTTTAAATGGTGATACATCTAAAATGTATAAGTGTTTATATCTTTCAACATTTTTAAGTCTCTTTTCAGTAACAATTTTATGGCTTGCTAAGCTTGCACATATAAGAACGTCAACATCCCCAATAATATCTGGCACCTCTTCATAATTTATTATCTTTGCGTTCAATCTTTCCGCAATTCTTTCGCTGATCTCCCTAATTCTGTTAGTTACGAACATTTCTACATCGTATTTCCTTTTGATAAGTTCAGCAATGTTTCTCCCAGATCTCCCGCTTCCCCAGAGGAGCATAGTTTTTCCGTTTAACTCTTCAACATTATCTAAAAGTTTCTCTATAGCCTTTGATACAAGCTCGCTGTTGTTAAAAAGCTCCGTCTCTGTTTTAGCCCTTTTATACATTTTAAGAGCTGCATTGAATATAAGCTCAATCGTGCTGTTCGCTGCACCAATCTCCTTTGCATGCTTAAAGGAATCTTCAACTCTAAGCGGAATGCTCGATTCTCCGAGAACTCTCGAAACTATGCATGCTGTTAGGGAGAAGAGATGATAAACGGCATCTTTGTCTTTATAAATATCAAAGAGATCATGCATCTCCTTTTTTGGAACTAAATTTAAAATTTTATCTATATAATCGTGCACAGGCAAATCGGCATATATTTCAAATCTCGTTGATGTTTTTACGATAACACATGAATCTGCAAAATTCAGAACTTTTTCATAAAAATCTTTAGTATCCAAATCCCTTACTTCTTTGAAGTTTTTATATCTCGTTTTTTTGTGATGCAACGATATGCAGACAAACGTTCTTTTGGACATGCCCAACCTCCTTTTCATCTACTTCACATTATTATACCTTACTCCATATTTTTTGCAGAGATATTCTGCTCTTTTACAAATCATAACTAAATAGTTCTTCTGTGGTTTGTTAGAATCTTTGAACAACTTTTTATACTTACGGAAATTTTGTAATAAATCTTTTTTCCATACCTGTATAGGGTCAAAACTCTTATAACAATAAATCATTTCCTCCAACCGATCGCTGAAATCTGAGATAAACGGCAGAACTGGAATGTAGGCTATTCCAGCACAAAAGCCAGCTTTCCTTAGGCTTGGGCTCGAAGATCTTTGCAGTTTTATCATCAAGCGTAGAAATATAAGAACATCACGATTTATTTTCCTCACATCATGCGGCAGAACTGCATATAATTTAAGAACCACTACAATACTATTTCCAGCTTAAATTTAAAATTTTTACTCGTATCTGAGAGCTTCAACTGGATTGAGCTTTGCTATTTTATAAGCTGGATACAGGCTTGCAAGAATGCTGATGAATACGGAGATTAGGACACCAGACAATAAGAGCTCTGGAGTTACAACGGTCTTGAAGCTTGAACCAAAGTAATTTTTTCCAACAAAATCTATTATCTTTGAAAGAACAATGCCAAAAGATACACCAATAATTCCTCCTATAATTCCTATAATAACACTTTCCGCAAAAAATATCCTTAAAACACCAATGTTTGTAGCCCCTATAGCTTTCATAATTCCTATTTCTTTTGTTCTTTCTATAACGTTCATGAGCATTGTATTCATAACTATTATGCCACCAACTATTAGTGATACTGCCGCTATTCCAGATAGAACGAATGTTATTGTTTTTGTGATGCTTAATATTTGTTCTGCAAGCTGTTTTGTTGTTAAAACATCAAAATCTTCTGCTTTTCTTAAAATTTTAAGCCTCTCTTTTATCCTCTTAGCAACTTCATCAACCGCATCCTCGCTCTCTGCAACAACAAAGATCATTGTTATATCTTTCGTGTTAAATATCTCCTGAGCTCTCTCTATTGGCATGTATATCGTTGAATCATCTTCTACATTTCCTATTTCTTCCAAAATACCAACAATCTTAAAATTATATCCATTTATCTTTATCCTATCTCCTATTTTAACATTATAATCTTTATATATTCTGTATCCAACTACTACGGTATCTTTTTCGTAGTCTTTGAAGAATCTGCCGCTTTTCAATCTGTAAAAAGTTTTAAAAATATCTGCACCTCTTCTCGTGCCACCAGCTATATATGTGCTGAAAACTTCCCCCTTAAATTCTACAGTTCCTATAGAATAAAAATACGGGACTGCATCTTCAACTCCATCTATTTTTTTTATTTCTTCTATTTCTTTTTCGCTGAATCCCTCTACTTTAATCGGTGCACCACCCGCTCTAAATTCAAATAAGGCTAAGGGAGCTACTGTAAGCTTGTTTGCTCCGAGCTTTTCAAACTGCTCCTCGATGCTGACTTTGAGACCGTTTCCAATAGATATCATAGCTACTATCGTTGCAACTCCGATTATTATCCCAAGAAGAGTTAATATAGTTCTCGATTTTCTTTTTGATAGGTATCTGTATGAATATACAAAGCTTTCCACATACATCAGCTCCTTAAAGCTTCTATTGGATCGAGCTTGCTCGCTCTATAAGCTGGATAGACTCCAGAAAGCACGCCTATTACTGTCGAGAAGGATAAAGCAAAGAGGGCAAGCTCTGGGCTTATGCTCGTTTTTAAGATGCCTTCACCGAGATACATATTCGCCAAGATATTAATAACCTTGGATGCTATGAATCCGAGTGTTAGTCCTACTAAACCCCCAAGAAATCCATATATCGCTGATTCGAAGAGGAAAATCTTCATAATCTTAGAATTCGTAGCTCCTACGGACTTCATAATCCCTATCTCTCTTTTCCTTTCAAGGACGTTCATCAGCATCGTATTTGCTATTCCTATTGCACCGACTAAGAGAGATACGCCAGCCAATCCGCCGAAAACAGTATTAACGATTTTATAAGCTTCTTCAACATTCTTTAATATCTGCTTCTGTGTCAAAACAACAACATTCTTATTTTTCTTTTTTATTGAACTTTTTATTTTTATTCTAACTTTTTCAACATCATAACCTTCTTTAACCCTAACAACAACTAAACTGATCTCTTTTTTGGCGTTCGTAAGCTCTCTTATTACATCCAAATTTGTGTATACTACGTAGTCCTTGCTTCTGTCACCAGTTTTCGTAAATATGCCTACTACTGTGAATTCTCTGTTTTTTATTTTTATTTTTGAGTTTAATCCTACTTTTCTTGAAAAATGGTCTTTATATATTCCATATCCAATGACAGCATTGTATCTATCTCCTTTCTTTAACCACCTTCCGTAAAGAATTCGATATCCTCCAACATCTCCAAAGGTTATTTTTGATTTCTCCGGCTCAATCCCGTAAACTGTTGTTAGTTTAACTTCATTTCTGTATTCTACTTTGGTTCTTATGCTGTAAAGAGGAGAGACCGCTTTTACACCCTCAACTTTTTCGATATCCTTGACTATATCGTCTGTAAGCGGAGTGGTAACAGCTCCGTATGCAAATTTTGGAACAACAAAAATTTTGTCCGCACCGATGCTTTCAAGCTGTTCTTTTACGCTCTTTTTTAATCCTTCACCTATAGATACCATTGTAACTATGGCGGATATCCCTATTATGACTCCGAGCAACGTTAGTAAGCTTCTTATCTTTTTGTCGGAAATATTCCTTATTGAAATCTCGAAATACATCTATTTTATTTCGAATTCACAATATTTATCTCCAAGTCCCCAGCATGCAACTTCTTTTACTTTAAATCTTTTCTTAGTTTTTTTGTTTAAAACTGCTTCAATTGTCTTCGCATCGTTTGTGCAGAATGTTTTTCCTATATTTGGCATTCCATAGCACTGATAGCACTCATATACTCTAAATCCGTTGCTGTCAACAACTTCTGCTTTTCCTAATCCCATTTCTGTCCAGAATTCTGCAAGATTTTCGAGAACGGTTTTCTTTCCTTTACCATTAATATATTTTGATATGAATACACCAAAGTCATAGCCTATACTGTTTACTATTTCCTCTGGTAGAAATCTGTTATAAAGCAGGTCATATTTTAGAAATTTATATGCAATTTTATTGCCATTTTTTTTATTTTTTATAATCTCATCAAGATTTTTTAGGTAAGCCTCTCTTACCCTTTCAAACGTTGGAGCATAGTATTTTGTTGGGATTCCTCTCTCTTCTTCTACTCTTTTTAGATATATGAATCCATTTTCTTCGAGAATTTTTAGGTGGTGTGTTATTGTAGCTCTGCTCAGCTTAAGCATCTTTGCAAGCTTTGAGTTTGTTATTTCCCCCTCTTCTGAAATTATCTTTAAAATTTTTAGGCGGGTTTTATCCGATAATATCTTTAAATATTTATCATCGATCATACATCAAGTAAATAAGTTTAACCACATTTAAGGTTGTTAAAAAGTATTTACATTAGGGGCTCGTAGTATAGCCTGGATAGAACGGGGGTCTGCGGAACCCCAGGCCCGGGTTCAAATCCCGGCGAGCCCGCTTGATTTTTTTGATAAAAATGCTCTCAGAGATTTTCAGGTTACTAATACTCCCCGTTCCGGAGTTACTAATACTCTCAACAATTTTTGTAATCCCATACACGAGTATGGGAATGACTTTATAAGCTCGAAGTATCTGCCGATGGAGGCTGAACCGATAGACTACCATGCGGTAAGGGAGCGGTTCACGGCATGGCTATACCAGAGGGTCAGCAGAGAGCACGCAAAGAAGATGATAAGCTATCTCGACAGATACGTTGACGGAAAAGTTGACATAAACGCTATTTTAAGCCTGCTCAATGTGGAAAGGGGTAAAAGACATTTGAGAATGGCTTTAAGGAACCTCTTCAACTTCTGCGAGGAAACGGGAATTCTGGACTTCAACTCGCTGATGATATACAGAAAGCTTGTGAAGATTCCCAAAGGCGGTATTGATACATACAGACCGCCCACGGAGAAAGTATTAAGAGATTATCTGAGAATAGACATGGAGAAATACAGGATTCTTTACGAGCTGCTCTGCTACAGCGGTATAAGGGTAAGAGAAGCGATTTACATGCTCAGAAGCTATGATGAAGACAGCTTGATAAAATACAAGAACTTTGCGAAGTATCCTCTAAACTATCTGAGGAGAACTAAAAACGTTTACTTCGTTTACATGCCTCTGAAGTTTGCCGAAAAGCTCGAAAGGCTTGATGTAACCATCTCCGGGGTTGAAAGCTACTTCAAGAGAAGGAAGATAAGGCTGAAGTATTTGAGGAAGTGGCACTACAACTTCCTGTTCAGAAGAGGAGTTCCAGCCGACGTTGTTGACTTCATTCAAGGAAGAAGCCCGATAAACGTGGGAGCGATGCATTACTTAGCAAGGGAAGCGAGTGCAGATGAATGGTATTCCAAGGTCACCGATGAGCTGTACGGACTGTTCTCCCACCCGAGGGGAAAACCGCTTCTCCGCTCCGCGAGGTTTTTGGAGGGGAGCAAACTATTTTTAGGCGACGATACCAATTAAAAAGCGGGGTGATTTTATGAAGACCTTACTCCTGCTTCTTAACGAGAAGGCGTACAAGTCCCTGTTCAGGCGCAGCGTCGAAGAGGGAGACGAAATTATTTTTGTTGCGGAAAAGCCGGTAAAGGAGAAGGATATTTTTGAGCAGATAAGGTGGTTCGTGGAGAAGTCCTACGGGGACGCCGTTCTTGTTGAGCTTCTTGAGGTGGATCCCTCGGAGTTCGAATCTTCTCTGAAGAAGCTTATCAGAAGGATTTCCGCGATCAAAGACCGGGAGGTTGTAGCGGATCTGAGCGGCGGAGCGGGTGCTCTTTTGGCGGTTGTGCTCGTAGCTCTCATGCTGAGCCCGCCCGATAGAGTCCGCGTTTCGGTGGACGGCGTCGAGATGCCACGGGCGCTTATCAGGATGCGGGATATAGGAAGGCTGCTGATATGGGAGAGAATAGAGCTGCTCAGGCTCATAAAAAAAGGGGTGTCAGATGTTAGCGCCCTCGCGAAGGAAGTTAAGAGGGATAAGAGCACCGTAAGAAGGCACCTCTACGTTCTTGAAGAGCTCGGACTGATAGAGGTTTTGAAGAGAAAGCCGATGAAAATTAAAATTTCTAAGCTGGGGGAAATATTTGTTTGAAAACATGCTGCAAAATAAAAGTTGTGAATGTTAAAAACTTGATGATGAAATTGAAAGATTAAAAGATGCTTCAAATGTTGCTTAAATTGTTTAAAACTAATATAATTTTACTCTTTTTCTTACCAGTTTAGTAAGAACAAATTTTTTCGTCTAAAAGAAAAACTCTTTCATCACATTATTTTAACTGAGTTATGTTTATGTTCGAATGATATATGTTAGATATATAACTCTTTTGCAGAGTAAATTATGCAAAGGAATTACATGGTATAATATGTTGTATAAAGAATTTACAAATAAAAAATTCGGTCATCTTAATGTTTCCATCCACTTATTAATATATTCAATAAGAAGTTCAATTTCAGGGGCAATATCGTTATTCTCTATAGATTCCTCAAAACTTTTAATTAACTTTTCAGTATCTGGTTTTTCATTATAGCCAAATATATGAGAAAGATCTAAGGCACACATTATAAAAATATTGAAGTTATCTCTTAGAGTTTTTATAAACTTCTCTAATAACTCTTTCTTATCTTTATCAAGCTCGTCAATATAGGAAGGATATCCTTTATCTCTTTTTATTTCGTTGATTATATGTATTATCTCCTTTTTACACGTCTTAACAATATCATCGTTTTTATCAATTACTTTTAACATTTCACATCTTGCTCTCGTATTAATCAAATCTAAGCCAGCAAAAATAAAGAACGGTATATTAAACTGTTTAATAATTTCCAAATAAGGTTTAATACTATCAACACCTTCACCATGAAGGATTTCAATATCATCAATATTTATTTTTCCGTGAGACCCCAAAATTTCTATAAGATTACGTTCATGCTCACCTTCACATAAAATTACACCCTTCGAAAACAGTATTCTTCTTGTTTTAGCTTTTTTAAATCTTTTTATGATATCTCCATATACTTTGTCATCTATGCTATCATATACTTTAGGTTCATATCTATTAAATCTTGTAACTATGGTTTTATTATCTTTAATATCAAATCTGAAGGTTCTATCTAAAAGTTCTTCATCAACGAAGAATGGTGAGTGTGTTATTATGAAATACTGGTTTTTATCATCCTTTTTTATATCATCGAATATCGTTCTTTGAACTGTATGGTGAAGGTGAAGTGCTGGCTCATCTAACAGAATTATTTTGTTTTTATGCCCATGAATCGTGGTAAGGATTATAATTAATTCTCTAAGTCCAGAACCAGCATTTTCTACTGGTATTTGAAAGCCATCTTTATCTGTTATTAAAAGCTTTGCATATTTTTCTTCCCCTTTTCTTTTTAAGACAACACTAAACTTATATCCACATGTTATTTCACGAAATCTCTTAACAATTTCTTCATACCTCTTTCTTTCATCAAGATTTACAGAATTCTTTAGATTAAAGAGCAGGGAAACTACATTATTATCATCAATCTTAGCTTCTGGTTTTACATATCTCAGTTCATCAAGAATAATGATATTATCTGCGAATAATCTGTAAATTAATGTATAAAAATCAACATGTTTTTCGCTTTTTTTAACAAATTTTGCTATTAATTTCTTTCTAACCTTATAAAAATCAATTTCATTTGTTATATACTTAAAAAGACGGTCAAAACTTATTTCTTCAATCTTCAATCCTTTAAGTTCCTTAAGAAGATATTCTGAAATTTCATCAAGTTTTTCTTTTATAATATCCTTCCCCTCTAATAGATTTTTGAAATCTTTTTCACCGAATAATTTTTCGCCATAGATAGCGAAGTATATAATCTCTTTTATCCATCCAGTTTCTTTAATTTCATAATATTTATTAGAGTTTTTATCATCTAAACCACGAAAAGCTTGAAAAGCTTTGATACAGAGGAAATTTATGAAACATAAAGAATAATAGAAAGTCCATGTATTCCTCACAGCTGTGAGGTTTTGAGCTTTTAAGCTGAGCATCTGATATGATAGGCTATT
>JALTZZ010000018.1 GCA_027051165.1 archaeon
GTCATGAAGGGAGTCTTTATAGAAGTGAATGGTGTTCTCGGCTACCTCAAGCTCAAGTTCTTTAGGAAGTCCCTTGTATATGAGCGAGGAGAGGTTTGACTTTCTCTGTAGCTTGAACTTTCCATCTTCCGTAAACTCCACTATCTCCCCTATGGTATTGATTAAGGCTCCCCTTACATACCTGACTGCTCTGTCCGCTATGTATCTGAGTTCTTTCTTACTCAACCTCTTCACTTCCCCGTCTTTGAAAACCAGATACCAGTCCCCGCCTGAAAGCCTGAGAACCTTGTTTACCGATCCCTTCTTCATATAGCGCTCCTGCTGTTTGAGTGATTAAGCTCAGTAAGAAGTTCCACAAGCTTTACTATAGCTTCGTGCTCTTCAAGTGTAAGGACTTCCCTTATCTTTATGGCTTCTTCTTCAAAACCATCCTCTTCCAGACACCGGGCAATCCACCTTAAAAGGCAAATCGCCTCCTCTTCATTCCTGAAATCAGGAACAACATAACGTTCCTTCCCTCCCATGAGATACAAAATACATTCCTCAACTTCCACAAGGTAATCCTCTAACCACCTCTCCCTATCCATAGGGATGGGTATTATATCACATCTAATATTAGATGTCAAGTATTTCGTGTATAATAGAGGACATGGTAAGGAAAGGAGGTAGAGAGAAAGGAAAGAGGGGGCTTTCTGCCAAGTATCAGCTTGAGAAGTTCACAACCAATCTACCCCGGGGGTTGTATCTGTGGCTTAAGGAGCTTGCAAAGGAAAAAACCATGTCCTTTGTACTTACCGAGCTTTTAAGTGAGGCGGTGTATTGGAGAGCGATAGAGTTTCTAAGACAAGCAGGAAAGGAAATAGACGAAGACACCCTCGTGCTCATAGTTCTCTACATAAAGTCCGAACCTTTCCCGGTTGGCTTTATAGCAGGTAAAGGGGAGAAGGTAGAGTATTTTCCCGCCTCAAGTGTTCACACTCTTGAAGAGGAACTGAATGAAAAGTTCGGAAAGTGTAACTCCCTCTATGTTCTTCTCACCTCAAAAGCAGGAGTTTCGGAATGGAACAGGATGGGAGTAAGGCTGTGCAAGAGTGTCCCTATTGTCAAACTGTGGAATATAGTGTAAATTTACAAAAGATAGGTTGAGGGGATGAGAGATGGGTATGAATGAAGTAAGAAAAAAAGATACAACACTTGAGGGAAAGAAAGAAGGAATTACAAAAATAATAGTGGATGGTCATCAAATAGAGGTCCCTGAAAATATGGAAGTAATTATAAGAAATGGGGAGGTTCGGGTGAGAAATATACACGAACACGATATAAAGGGGGTAGAAAAGAAAATAGACGAAGCGCTATATCATCAACGTATTGAGTCTGAGCTTGATAAAATATTCATAGCCCCAATTCTTAGATTATTTGGTATGAAGGTGTAATGAGGTTGTTTGGTTTCAGTTCCTTATTAATCCTGGCTTCTTCTGTTTTAGCGTTTAGCGTCCAGAACGAAGGTAAAAGCCATAGCCTTGTATATAAATGTTTTGAAAAGAAAGAAAGGGAATCATGCAGTGCACTTGTTCTTGTGTATTCCAAAGCCCTAAAAGTGGAACTTGACTGGTTTAGTAAAAGCGATTTGGATTTAAAGAAGACGCCTGTTATTTTAAATTTAGCAGATAAATTGGAGATCTTTTACGATAAACTATGCACAGACCCTACTGCTGTTATAAATAGGAAGGATATACCGCTATGCTTAGAAGCTTATACAATTTTATACAAGGCAGGTAGATTTCTTTTTGATCCAGCTATCATTCTAATCAGTAATCAAAATACTTTCCCATCTACAGGAAAAATGATAGAAGCAACATGTAAGGACTTGTTGTCAGGCTATGCTATTTTGAATAAACTTTACATAACTTCAGGTAAAATATGCGCAGATGCAAAGAAGAAACGCCATCAAAACTTTAATAAGATTTGTAATCAGGTTAGTAATGTAAGTGATAACATTAGGAGCTTAATGGACAATAATGCAAGGGAAATTTCATATTGCATGAACGTTTTAAAACATTGAAAAGTTATATTCCTCCTCTCGGTAGTTTAGGTGCAGCTTTACTATCCATATCTTCAGGCCTAATCCTAAACCTCTTCCAGAAAGCTTCGTTCAACTGTTCTTCCGTTTTCGTTGTTATAGATGGTTGTTTTGTCCCGAGAATATTTTTGTCTTTATTAACCGAATAACTACCCGTGAACATATCTCTCGCTATGCTGAATTTCATTCCATCTTTATCTTCAGTTTTGATTTTTGCAATTTGAGCTTTAATTAATTCATGAACCTTGCTCATATCTCCTTTGGATTGACTAATAGCTGCATCAAGTATGTTTATGCTACCTTTGGCTTTAAGAATTTCTTTCCACCTTTCATGCATTCCCCTAAGTATATTTGGATCTATGTAATTTGCCTGTTCCCAAGTTGGTTTGCTCTTCACCATTTTTTCGTATTCTCTAAGTTTATTTTCATCTGTTACTATTTGCATAATATCGCTTACGCTTGGACCGAGCCCAGATAGCGTAAGAACATCTCCAAGCAAGTCTTTTTCTGCTTTACTCACTTTCTCTTCCAATTCCTCTTTTTCTTTTTGAAGTGTTTGAACCTTTTCTCCAATATTGGCTTCCTTATCTTGCATATTAGCAAGGGTTTCCAAATCTTTGTAAAATTTGTCTATTGAGTTTTTGAATGTAGTAAATCCATCTTTATTTGTCAGGTATTTATCGTAAAGTTCCTTTTGAATATCTATTGCCTTTCTACTTTGTTCATATTCCTTTTCCATGCCCGCCATTTTACCTGTTATATATTGCTTCATTTGCTTATATTCTTTTTCAGGATTCTTAGATGGAACCTGCACATCCACGTTTTTTGCTTCAGTTCCTTCTGCTTCTGCCCTGCTGGCAGCGTTTTCAACCTCCTTTTCATTCACATCAGGCTTTTCAAGGTTTTTATCCTTCATCATCTCATCCACAACCCTGTCTGCGGCTTCTGTCAGAGCCATCATACCTTGAGGAGTAGAAACAAGAGTGTTTAGCTCAGTCATGGCATTACCGAGCTTTTCCCTGACATTATCTCCCTGTGCTTTTTGTAGAAAATCGTTTATCAGGAACTGTGTGGCTTTAGCATTTATGTCCCTCGCATTCTGTCTTGCAAAGCTTATTCTCCTTCCTATTTCCTTGGCCCTTGAGGCAGCATATTCGCCCGCCCTGTTTCTGAAAGAGGTCAGGTCCTTCCTTAAATCTTCTACAGCATATTTATTGCCAGTTGTGTTTTCACGGTATGTAAAGAAATCCTTATTTTCTCCTTTAGCAGTTGTTTTCCACGCATCTTGTAGGGCTTTGCTTTCCTCTTCAGTTCTTTTAAAGAACCAGTGCTGACCTTTGCTATCCTTGACTATCCACCCATCTTTTGTCATGATTACCGTATCTGTGCTTATACCAAAAGGCAACTTTTTGGCGATATCCTTAGGTATGCCTATTTTGATACCACCTTTCTGTTGGGCTTCCTCAGCACTAATTTTTTCTCCGTCTGTTCTAACATATCCCTCTTTTCCAAGCATTTCCAGTGCTTTTAAACCTGTAGCTCTTATCAGATCCCTTGCAAAACCCCTCTCATACTCACTTGCTCCTCCTTTACCGTGAGCTATGTCGTAGGCAAGTCTGTATCCTGCGTTGAAGGTCTGGGAGTCCGCATTTGAGATACCTTCCGAAGACCTGAAGGCGGTTGCCACCCTGTCCATCTGAGCTTTGCTGTTTTCGAGGTTTTCCACATACCTCTGGGCCACGTTCATATCAACAGGACCGCTTCCTCCCACAACCCTCCACTCCCCGTTTTTGTCCTTCATCAGCTGCGCTGTCCACGATCCGTAGTTATAGGTCATGGTCTCTATCCCGTCCGAACTCCTGCGGTAGGTTACCTCTGCTCCTGTCATTTCATCTATTCCCCTGGCATACACAAGCTGTCCGTTGGCCGTTTTGATCTCAGCATCTCTTAATCCCCTGATTTGTCCCCCTGTTATTTGCTCCAGAGCAGTAGAAGTTGCCGCCCGTGCTGTTCCGTGCATAAGCACTGCTCGGCTTCCGTCTATGTTCCACCTCCCCTGCCCGCTGTATGTTCCTCCGTTTATGCTGCCAAGAAATTTGCCGGGAGTTTCCCAGACTCCGGACAGATTTGCACCTATCTTGGGATCATATCCGTGATACTGAGAAGCTGTTGTATTTCCTACCCTCAGCTCATTCCCCGTCCACACGCCGGCATTAGCAGTTCCCCAGTTTACCGTCCCTACGGAAGAAGCAGCGAGGGTTGTTGCCAGATCCGAATACCCCCTTGCCCTTACATTCCCCACATCAAGGTTCCCTGAAGACATGACCTTGGTTCCGTGTTCGTCTCTGAGTTCTCTTGACATACCCGTGGCAAAATGGGTCATGGCATAGATGGAACCGGTAGCAAGGAAAAGTGTGAGAAGCGGTATATAATCGGACATCAAAGAGCTTATCTGCGCCGCCTTGTTGAAGGCAAGGTTTATCCTGTCTATCTGTGCAAGAGTGAAGTCAAACTTCTGGTTGTCCCCCACGGAAAGAAAGAGAAAGGAAACGGTTACAACTTCGGCTACAGACCACAGAACAAGCCATACAAAAGCAGTTATCCAGCCGTAGAAAACCCTTCCTCCTATCGGTGTCAGAAAAAGAAGAAAGAAAGCAGGAGTAAGTCCTACAAGAATCGTCTCTATTACCCCCTTCATGGCATTCAGCGTTCCTCCCCTTCCGAAGTCAAGCATGTTGAGCCGGGCAAGGGCGTTCAGATACGCTTCCTGATAGGCAATTGCTGTCGCAAACTCCGCAGAAACCTGATTGAGAGACTGAATGGTTATCGCCTGCCTTATAAGATTTTCCCCGGTCAAAGCCACCGACATCAGAAACGGTGTTACCTCCCCCAGATACACAGGTATGTCCGTTTCCGCTATTGCAGAAGCACTCCCGAACACCTTTACCTTTATATCCCTCCATGCTCTCGTGTATTCGTTAACTATATCCGCACTTATCCTCGCATACGCGTTGGGACAGCCGTCCACAATACCTTCAGGGTTGGTTGAACTGTAGTAAACGGTTGTAAGAGCCGCACAGAGCTTACCCGTTGTGCAGGCAAACTCATTGTTCCACAGGTCGTTGGAGTTCACAAGAGTAAACCTGTCTATGTCTCCCGTCAGCACCGTGGGAACAATGCAGTCCCTGATGTAGTTTTCAATAGAAAGCCTGAGATACGGATCCTTAGGCTGATAAGTAAGAGCCGGACGGAGGAGCTCGTAACCCGTAAAGCACCCCTCGTTTCTCTTGTAAGCATCAGGAAGAAATACACCGAAAAAGGACACAAGGCTTTCCCTAACGCTCCCTTCTATCCTTGTAAGCCATGAAAGGGGTTTGACTACCGCCCATGGTGCCTCTATGTTTGTATGGGTTGTTTTCGTGCACCTGTCCACTACATCCACAGGAACTTTTATCAGAACAAGAAGATACCACGTGGCTATTACTATCACATAAAACTTCAGAAGCCTTAAAGCCTGCCTGTAATCCCCGGCAGACACTATAATTGCAAAGAGAAGGAAAATGAAGGAAAACCCGACTACAACCTTCCATAGATCTACAAATCCTGCAGAGGAAACGTAGGAGTTCATCGCTTCCAGAAACGATGCCAGCTGCTTTCCGTAATACCACGTGTAAACAGTGTCCGCCGAAGAAATCCCCACCGGAACCAGCAGGAACAGGAGAAGAAGCGTGAACATACCTCTCATACCTCTATTATTATTAACATATTACGGAAAGACAAGTTTTTCTTGACAAATGCAGAAACATGAACTATTTTACTAAGATAGAATCCTTTTTTGTCAGCCCCGTGGGGGGATACCTTGAGAGAGGGTTTTCAGACCCCAGCCCTGGAGAGAAACAGAGGATGAACTAACGAAAATAATCGGAAGCACCTATTGATCCTCGGGCACCTTTTCTATCCTGAGACCCAACGAGCCCAGTTTTCTTTCCACTTCTTCAAAGGACATACCGAGCTTCTCTGCCTTGTTAAGAATAAGGTATAG
>JALTZZ010000019.1 GCA_027051165.1 archaeon
GGAAATGGCGACTCAAATAATTTACACCTTTCACCGAAAAATCAACCTTATTCTAAAGATATCTCGCTCACCCGTTTGCTGTGATCTATCCTATCTAAACTTTTGCATGACGTGAGCTACCTCCTATAAAGTTTTTAAGCAGGAACAGAGCAAACCTGTCATTAGGAGAAGGAGAAAACCTCAAATACCGCCCTGCAACGCCTCGGACAAATCCAACCAGTTCAACAAGCTCAAGCACAACGAGTGAAAATACAAGAGACAACAAATACTTCCCAAAATCTATACCACTGAGCTTAGACCTAAACCTGAAAAGCACAACATGCCACACCGCAATTACCCAGAGCTTCACAGCTCTGAGTTTACTCACCATGTAGCTTTCAAGCCCATGAGACTTGAGGACCTTTATCTCGCTCTCTATCTGCCACCTGTGCCTGTAGAACATCTCAAACTGACTCTTGCTCAAACCCTTGTTGCTAACCACAATCCTTTCCTTGCCGCTCCCCTACCCAACTCTGTAGGCATAAAGAGGCTTGCTTACTCCCTTGAGCTTTACCTTCTCCAGTCTCGGAAACCATAGATCTTTGAGCTTTTCTTTGCTCTCCCAATCTGCTCTCCCCTGGCTTATGGCACACACGAAGTCTATCTCTTGTGAAAGCAAGAAGTTAAGGAGCCTGTTGCAGGTAAGCCCCGCATCGCAAAGAAGGACAAGGTTGGGAAATAGCTTCCTCAAAGGTGGCAGAAGCTTCCTGAGAGCGGAAATCAGAGCATATACAGGTTTAACTTCGTGGAGGAGCTCAACGTAAAGAGGAATTCTTGATCCGTTTGTCCAGAGGACAATGACCAGAGCTCTGTGTATGGGGATAACCTTTCTGGAGTAAGGATCGTAGAGCTTTTTAACACCTTCAATCTTTGAGCTGTCTTTTCTCAGGAGTGTGGTATCTGCGATGAGAAAGGTTCCGTGAGAGGAACTGAGTTTTGAAAGGAGCTCAGGAACTTTGAAAGAGTTGAGGCAGAGTAGGTAGGAGAGGAGGATAGGGTGTAGGGAGAATGTGAGAAAATATTGAGGAAAAGGTGTTGTATTTAGTTTCGTCATTTCTTTCACCTTCATGAGAGGTTTCTCGGGGAGGTTCTTTTTTACAGACTTGAGCGGTTTCTTGTCAAGGGTTGCAAAACTTTAGACTGAAAGAATAGGACAGGAGCTACTTTACAGGATTTTTCTGTCCTGGAAGTACAGAGACTAAAGTTTTACACTATTTTGTTATCAAATCTGAAAGCAAACGAGAAATCTGTTGTATACACTTATTAAGCTTTCCTTTTTCACAAAGTTTAATTTCCTCCTTTAACTTTAATTTTCCATTACTTTCCTCAAACATATTGCTTAAAGCTGAACTTATTTTATTGGGTATGCTTTTATCTTCATCAATAGTGGTTAAAATTATAATCCACTTTCCTTCATAATATATTTCCATTTTTATACTCTCTCCTTCAAATGTGAATCCTTCCATAACAATCTTAGGTGGTATAGACCTGCTACTACTTTCTAAATAATAGCTTAGAGTAAAAGGTCTATATACACACTCACCCTCCAGTCTCCACCACTCTTTCCTCTTACTAATAGGTTTCAACTTAAAGTATTTACTAAAAAAGTTCCAGCTGAAGAGCTCTACATGGCGAGAAGCTGTATTGCTTTTACTTAAAATAAGAACACGAGTAGGGTTGTTAATATCACCATCTATATATATCCTGAGCTTATTAGAACCTAGTACCCCCTTAATTGCTTTGTAGTTAGCTGTATATTCAATGCAAACTGGATTTTTTATAAAGTGTGTTCTCCAATCTTTACAATCACCTTGATAGTTATCTACGATATTATCTAATTGTTTGCGAATATCATCTGTAAAGTTAATTTTCTCTAGCAACTGTTTTAAATATTGTTTTTTACTGTTATCACTGTTATCTTCAAAAACCCTAATCCAGTTATCTAAACGTTCTCTAATACTCGTATCAAAATTACAAAAGGTTTTATATTCACCTACCTCTGGCATATAGTCTCCAAAAGTTAATAATGCTCTATAAAAAAGAATTTGATTTTGCTTATTATTCCTAAATAAATCCCAAACAGTTTCAAACTTTTTATAATAATCCTCAAATTTGTGCACGTCTTCATCGGAGAAGTCTATCAGAAAACCTATGTTCCCTTGTAGATACCAGTGTCTCTCCGCCTTCTCTATAGGACCTCTCCATTGATTATTAGCCGTTATTAATTTTGCTTTTCTTATTTCTTCTTTGACTTGTTCTTTCCTAAAGAATGAAATTTCATCTTGATTTTCTTTTAACCATTCTAAGAATGAAGATTTTCCACTGCTTATAAAACTTTCATTAATTTTATTTATGGCTTTGATCGCATTAATCAAATCCTCTGTAGGATTTCTGTCAAGCCTAGTATTATTTACTAAATTAAGCAATACCCTAATATAATTGTCATCAAAATCATAAACAAAATAGGAAAAAGCTACATATAATCTAACTCTATCATAATTTGTAGGTTCCCTTAAGGTATCTTGAGGGTCTTTATCTACTTTCTCTTTAAAGACAGGTTCAAAAATAATTTTCAAAACTTTATCTTGTTTTATTAAATTCGAGAGATTAATACTACTACCTAGTTTGTCGTAAAGCCTTTTTAAAAATTTTCTAATTTCCTCCAGATTATTATTTTCCTTTATTACTTCAATACCGAAATCTAAGTAGGGGTCTCTTTTTATAAAATCTTCTAGCCTTTCCCTATCTGAAAGTTTATCCATACCCACATAAAGATTAAGCAATACATGGTATAAAAGTGCATAAAAGTATCTGTCTGCTAATATAGGAGCGTTTTCAATTTCGGTTTTTTCTTTAGCTATGTTCCAGAACACATCCATGTATTCATTGTCAAATTTCGCTTGCTCAAGTGGATCTTCTATAAATTCAAAAAGTCTGGCTTTGAAGCTTTCAAAGTTAGTTAATGGTTTACCTCTAGCGTTCATTTTTACATAAATATCTTCACCAAGGTTATACTTTTCCAAGGGAAGAAATCTAAACTTTATATTGTTCTCTACTTTTTTTGGATCTAAATTTTCAAACTCTTCCTCAATCCACTTAAGCATTTGTAAAACCGCTTTTACAGTAGGATCCTTCCTCCATATTTTAAAGAACCAATTAGAGTTTTCTATAGCTTCTATCAAATGTATGCCGTTAGATAGTTCTTGCTTCAATTTTTGCCAGTTTTCTTCTTTGCTTAACTCTGTAAAGAAGTCTTTAGATGTTGACCTAAGCTCATATGTAAAATTCTGAAGGAAGTTCTCGTAGTTTCCATTCTTTAGAGTTGAATAGTAATAAAGTAGAAACACAGTAGTAAGCCTTTGTTGACCATCTATAGGTTCAAATTTATTATCTTTGAGACTTCCATAAATGAAATCCAAATCTACAGAGCTATTTATTTTTTCTTTTATATAATCCAAGAACTTTTTAGCTTTTCCTTCTTCCTGCTCTCTTCCTTGCGCATAATCCCTTTGGATTTTAGGGATTACTATTTTATAGTTTTTTATCAATTCTCCAAAAGTTATTTCCTTTATTTCCGAATTAGTTCTTTCCTTTTTTTCCGAATTATTGTTGTTCATCTGTCTCCTCCTTTAAGAAATCTTTAAGGGTTTCTTCAATAAAATTTAGGTACTCTTCCATATCTGATTTGTCCCACACTACAAGAAGCTTAGAACCTTCTAAAGGATACTTCATAAAAACATACTTTGTTCCCAAGGGAATATATGTTCCCTTTTTTTCTTCCTCCATTATTATTTCCCTCTTTTTGTAAAAAAAGTAATTTTGTAATTTTTTATTTAATTCTTCACTAAGCAGTGTCAAGTTCCCAATGTAGTCTTTTTCCTCTTCATTTGGGGAATACTTTTCAAATAATTTATTAAGTACCTTTTCTATTTCTTCTTTTTCTTTCGTTGACAACGCCTCTTTTATATCATTCTTTAAACCCTCTTCTATTTCAACATCTTTAAGATACTCTTCTAAAAGTTTTATCATTTCCTCCTTCTGCAAATTTTCAGGATTTCTCGGATTAATATGTTCTAAGTTCCACTTTTGGGATTTATGGAGATGGAACGGGAATCTAAGATACATATTATCTTCTAAGTTTTTATTCGCATTCATGGCTAAAACTACATTAAAGAGAAACAATACTTTTTCTATTTTCTTTTTGTCTTTGTCTTCAGAATAAGATAATTCTCTTAATTCGGTTTTGGAAACCCCCAATTTCTCTTTGATTTTTTCTCTTAAAAATTCCTTAAACTCTTTTCTATCTTTTCCTTGGAAAGTCTTGACAACTCTACTTAGTTCTAGGCGATCCTTTACATTGATTAAATACCCCACGAGATGGTAAAGTTCATTGTCTTCATAGAATTCTTCCAAAATTCGGAAATAATATTTAACCCTATGCCAAATTTCTTTTATAATTCTTTGCTGGCTTTCTTTATCTTTATTCCTTAATGCTTCATAAAATATGTAAAAACTCCTTCTCTCATCATCTTTTCTTAAATCGCTGAACCTTTCTTGTGCTTCCTTTACTTCTTCTATGTTCTCATCGTCGGCAACCAAGTCAAACAAAATATCTATCCTTGTAGGTTTTTTATAACTATTTTCACTGTAAATAAATCCCCAAAATCTATTATCTTGGAGTTTTGTTTCTATACTATCCCACTCGCTTATCAGAAGCGCCTTTTCATCTTCATTTTCCAAAGAAAGAAGAAATAAAGCTTTTATAAGTTCTGAGTTTGTTAGAGGGATTTTCCCTATATTTAAACGAGTAAATAATTGAATTTCATCTTCTTCTGAAACTTCATACCAAATGAATTTAACATCCTTTTTTTGTGTACGGCCTAGTAGCAATTCCGCAAGCTGTTTAATAACTCTATTTCTTGTTTTCTCTCTTATCCAATTCTTTACAGCCTCATAAGCTTTATACATGTGCCAATAATCTATATTTTTCTTTGCTTCATCTTCACTTTCATGATTTATTTTAACTAAAAACTCCTTACTTTCGGGTCTAATTTCATAATCAATTTCATAAAACCCTACAATTTGGTATTCTTCTTTTATGATATTTTCTAAAGCCTTGAGTATTAGTAGTATGGTCGTTAATCTTTGCTGTCCATCAATAACTCTGTAGACATTTTTACCTTCTTCTTTACTCTTACTTTCATCTCTTTTAACTACTAAAGGTTGAAGACAATAAAAGCTTTCTGTCTTCTCTTCTAATTGTGGCTTTCGCATAAAATCAAGAACATCTTCTAATAAATCCTGTGTTTCTCTTTCTGTCCATCTGTATCCTCTTTGATAGGAAGGAATCACGAACTTATAGTTACCTGTAACAAGTTCATAGATAGATTTCAAGCTACCCATAGTTTTAATAATATAAGAGAGCATTCAACTTTTAACGAGCCTGTTGGAAAAATCCTCATTTTATTGAAAGACAATGAGTTGGAGTGGGTTATACACTCCAAAAGCTTGAGCCACAATAAAAGAAGCTCCTCAAAAAGTGCAAGGTTGTATATAACAAACCTAGCAAGAACATAAAGTCTCGCCATATGCAGATACTTAGTCCGATCCCTATCTCCCATAGTACTCTTAACTATCCCTATCGGACTCTCCTCATTACCCCTCTTCCTATACACCTTCCTCCTAAGCATATAATTCTCTTTTGCCCATAGCCTGTAAGGATCCCTCACCCTTGTCCTGTGTGTGTCCCTCACAGGCACAACCGCCTCCATACCAAGCTCCTTGACCTTCTTCAATACCTCCACTGATCTCCCATAGTAGGCGTCCCCTATGAAATACCTTGCCCTGAATCCCATCCCCTCAAGCATTGGCATAAGAAGCTTGTTCT
>JALTZZ010000020.1 GCA_027051165.1 archaeon
TTATAATATTGAATCCAAACTATAAAAAGGAGTTCATAAACTATCTTGAGAGGAAACTTGAAGATTATGCAAGAATTATTGTTTCAAAATACAAAAAAATATTAAAATTGAATTTTGAGCCAAAAATTATAATTAAACCGCTTAAATCTAAGCTTGGATATGTAGATATAAATAAAGAAACAATGTATTTAAGTTTTCTTTTAGTATTCTTTCCAAAAAGAGTTTTAAGATATCTCATAGTCCATGAGCTTCTTCATTTTATCATCCCAAATCATAAAAATGTTTACAAAGCTTTTTTATCCTATCTTGTGCCAAATTATAAGAAATTAGAAACGGAATTGAGGATGTTCTATATTATAGTGAGATATAACTACACAATATCTGAGCTACTATTATAATTTTGTGTTAAAATATCAAGGTTATCTAAAAAGAAAAAAATTTCTGAAAATATAATTATATTTATCAGAATTCCTGACTTTAGTTGTATTATAGAATATTATCAATAGATAGTCTATAAATCTCTCACAGCTGTGAGATTTCGAAAGGTTTATAAAAGAATTTAAGAAGAGCATATATCATCTGACTGCCAGAGAACCAGAGCCCCCGCCATCCGCCGTTTTCTCGCCCATCACACATGCGGTTTCTCACAGCTGTGAGGATTCAAGCTTATAAGCTTTATAGATATGAAGAAGCCGAAGATTCGTATAATACTAACTTTGAGTGAAGAGGAAAGTGCGAAAGCATAGAAGAATTCCTTGTAAAATATGCAAGGGGAGAAATAAAGCTCAAAAAACATAAAAACAAAAACTTAAAAACTTAAACAAAGACATAGGCTTCTCTGAGGTTTTCTTTTGGTGCGAATTTTACCAGAATTCTCTCGAATATTGTGTTTACTATGCTCATCTTGTATGCAAGCTTCTCCCTTTCCCCAAAGTTCTTCACATGCCTTTCTGTTAGCTCTTCAATCTCTTTCATAAGCTCATCAGAGATCTCCCTGATTCTCTTCCTAACCTCTTTGTCTCTCGGCTCAGCACCAGTGTTCATAAGGATATTCATCACAACGTCGCTTGTATAGAGTATTTCAGCTGGAATATCCTCGGACATCTGCTTTATAATGCCAACTACGCTCGCAACCCTACTAAACAAATACAAATACTCCCCCGCCATCTCCCCCACCAATAAATAATAAGCTTAAAAAATCTCACCCTCACAGCTGTGAAGAATAAAAACGGTGAAAAGAAATCATTATCAATGTTATCTGTTGTATAGAAGGTATGGAAATTGTTGTTGAAGCGGTTTATGAGAAGGGAATTCTAAAGCCTTTAAAGAAGCTTGACTTAAAAGAAGGTGAAAAAGTTAGAATAAAAATAGAAAGAGATTTAGACAAAATTTTGGAAGAATACTGCGGAATAATAGAATCAAAAATTACGCTTAAAGACATTGAAAAGCTCAGAGGAGAAGTAAGGGAATGGAGGAAATTCTAATAGATACCTTATAAACTTTTTTCTAAAAACGGAGCTTACTAAAACAGCGAAAGAACTGATAAGATTATCTCTAATTAAATACAAACCAACTATTTTTGTTAATATATTCGAGGAAACTGTTTTTATACTGATTCGAGAAGAACTGAAAGCTAAGGGTATCGAAAAGTTTTACGATCAAAAGGATTTCATTACTAAAAATGATTATAAGGATATCTTTCTGCATAAGAAATTTTTCGAGTTTCTTAAAATATTTAGCATTGATATCAAGCAGAATAGCTTTAGTATTGACGATTTTATAAATATTATGGAGAATTATATGCTTCTTCCTAACGACGCTCTTATAGCGGCTACTTGTAAATACTACGGGATTAAGAAAATTGCAACCTTCGATGAAGATTTCAAGAGAGTAGATTTCCTTGAGGTTGTTGATTCCTCACAGCTGTGAGAAATGATGTTAATTTTATGTGAAAATACATAAATATGTGAGGTAGGAAGATGGCAAACATAACCTTATCCATACCAGATGACATATATGAAAAGATGAAAAGGTATAAGGAAGTTAAATGGAGCGAAGTTGCAAGAAAAGCCATAATAGAATATCTGAAAAAGATCGAAGAAAGCAGAAAAGAGGTAAGCACTAAAGACCTGTTGAAGGAGCTTGGAGAAAATTTTGAAAGAGATATTGACAAAATTGATCTAAAGAAGTTTGAGAAGTATTACAAAAAGATGAGGGAAGCCGAGTGGAAACGTTATATGACACAAGTATTTTAATAGAATTTTATAAGCTGAAAAAACCGATAAAAAGTTATACAACAATTTTCAACATTATAGAGTTTCCAAAAGCTCTTAAAATGGATCTTACAGTCCTTTATCCTTCTAAAGATGATTATAAGCTTGCAGTTTTAATATCGAAAGAGCTGGTTAAGCTTGGAAGCCCAGTTCCCGCAGTAGATATTGTTATATCTGCAATTGCAATCAATAACGATATGAAACTCCTAACAAAGGATAAGCATTTTATTAAAATCAAAAATGTAATTGAAGAGTTTGCCGTTGAGATAGTTTAACCCTTTGCATCTACGATTTAAAACCCTCACAGCTGTGAGGATAAAGCAAAATTTGAGGTTTTTTAATACGGGAAAATCATCGCTTGCACGATGATCTAACACATAACCTTTCTAATAATTATGAAATATCATTTTATCATTCAGATTTTAGAAAAATATTAGAAGGTTACCTGGTTACCCGGTTACTTAGGTTACCGGTTACCTGAGTTACCTGGGGTTTCGCGAACTTGACAGAAAAAATTTGTGAGTTTTCATTTTGTCAGGTAACCAGGTAACCAAAAAAGAAGCTTAATTTAAGGATTTCAGATATAAAATGAGGACAAATTAGTCGGTTACCTCGCACACCTTTAGGTTACCTGGGTTCAGGTAACCTTCTCATTCAAACAGAAAATTGACTAAAACGTTACATTTGCTCTTTTTCCTTTCCCTAAGAGAAATATTTGATCATAAACACCAAAATAAAGTTAATACTATTTACTTTTTGATTTCAAAACAACCTTTTTTCTCGTTAAATCAATAACACCGATGCCGTATTTAGCAAGCCAGTTAACCTTAGGCTTCTTCTTAAAAGGATAAGCAACATAGACCTCTGAAAACAAGCCAAGCTTAGCCTTCTTTAATGCTTGTTTTACGAGCCTTCTAAAATACTTCTCCTTAACCTCAATTAAAACAACCTTGTTACCTTTAACACCTACCAAATCAAACTCATATTTACCATAGCGAATCCTTTCGTAAACTTTGTATCCCTTCGAATAAAGCCACTTTTTAAGAAACTCATAGTAACGATATTCGCTCATTTCCTCTATAGAATTTCCTTCTTTTATCATTATTTCTCTCTTATTTTTAGATAATATCTTTAATTTTGTTTTATTTTTCTTCACTTGCCCAAGTAGAAAGCACGGTATACTCGCAATCTGAAACGGTGCACATTAAGCAAGATTCCTTTAGAAACTCCTTTAATCCATCGCTGCTCAGAAGCTTTACCAATAAACTGCAGTTCCTCTTTAAAACGTATTCCAAGTTTTCTTTAGAATCAATAAGATCATTTATAACAGCATCAAAACTTGTTTTTCTTTCATCTCTTAGCTTTCTCAGCTTTTCGTAGGTATTCTGCTTCACCTTTATAGTCTTATACTTTGCTTTTCCACCATTTTTCCTCAAAACTTCTACACCCCTCATACAAAATATTAAGAGCTTATAAAAGCAAGCCCTCACAGCTGTGAGAAATTTTTGGTAGAACCGAGGACAAAACTTAGGTAGAAACCTTAAAACAAAAAGACTAAAACATTGAGATTTAGGTCAATGATCTGATATTTTCATATTATTTAAGAAATTACCTAAAAATTATTACCATGATTATGTTACTACACTAAAAACCAGAGAAAAATCTATAAGGTTACCATAAAATTTACAAAAGTTCCACCAGAGTTTCCTCACAGCTGTGATTTTTAGCAATTCTTATACTTTCCTAAGCAATTTAATGAATTCCTCTTTAGAAATTTTAGCTTCCTTGATTATTTTTCTCAACAATCCTCTTCCTATAACCTCTCCGCTATGAAAAGGGACAACAACTATTCTGCCGTCTTCATGTTTCAGAATAATATGACTGCCTTTTCGTCTTACAATTTCAAAACCAAGCTTTAATAAAACTTTTATTACCTTTTCTGCAGGGACAGGTTTCAACTTCATCTATACAGTAACCTCTATTATCCCTATAAATTCTTTTTTCTTCTCTTTTTCTTCACTTTTAACACTTAAATAAAGTTCTATAGCTTCCTTTATTCTTTCGATCAGTTCATCAAGCGTTTTTGCCTGTGTAAAACATCCGGGCAGTTCAGGAACGGAAGCAACGTAATAACCATCTTCATCCTTTTCTACAACAACACTAAACTTCTTCATACTGATTAATATTCTATTCTTTCACATCTTAAAACTTCACAGCTGTGAGAATCAGAAACTTATAGTTGCTATAAGCATGCACAATCAATTTGGCAATTAATTGCCAATCAATTGATAATTCCTCACAGCTGTGAGAAGCGACGTTAAGAATAGGTGAAGAGATATGCCTAAAACGATTACAATCGAGGTTTCTGATGAAATAGGTCTTTTACTTGAGATAAGACGAATTACTAAGGAAGGCTGTGAAGGAGCACGTTAAGGATAACATTAAGGAGATTATAATGAAATTTCTGATTGCCGAAGAGCTAACAAAGGATGTGAGGATTTCTGAGGAAGAAATATTGGAAATAGACAGAAAAATAAAAAGAAAAGTATGGGAAAAACTGAAAAGAAAATGGAAATTGTAATAGATACTAACAAAATTATATCAGCTATTTTAAAGAGTGGTAAGATTAGAAAGCTATTGTTAAGGTTTAAATTTTATGTTCCGAAAGCTCTTATTGAAGAACTTGAGAAGCATAAAAAAGAGATATGTAAAAAAGCTCGAATAACCTCTGATGTTTTCGATTTTATATTTGGTGAAATTGTCCTGCCAAGGGTATTACTAATACCCGATGAGAAATATAAAGAAAAAATTGACGATGCCCTAAATATCGTAAAGAATTTTGATGAAGATGATACCCCTTTTATTGCCTTAGCTTTGAAGCTTAACATGCCGATATGGACGAATGATAAGAATTTTTAATATATGGTCTTAGGTCTGGGAAGTTTCTTGCTATAGATACAAAGGCTGTTGAGGAACTGCTTAAAGGTAGAAGCTTGGATGAGATTAAAAAAGAATTGAGGAAAAGATATCAGATTTGGATGTCTTCACAGCTGTGAGAATATCAAGAATCTTATATAGATGTGCTATAGATGTGCACAACTAAATTGGCAATTAATTGGCAATTGATTGATAACTCCTCACAGCTGTGAGAAATTATCAATTGATTGGCAATTGATTGTCAACTTGGTTGTGCATGCTTATAACAATTCTATAAAGTTCTTATAAGTTTCTGATTCTCACAGCTGTGAAGAACTCTTATTAAGCTTTCTCAGCAGGGACTCAAGAGCATCGAACCTTTTATCAAAATAATCTATCAGAGCATTTATAAGATCGTCAACACTATCAAACCTCTCTAAGAACTCTGCGATCTTAGCTAAAGCATCAACCATTCTCTTAAAATTTGAAGCATCCTCCACACTTTTAAAATCAAGCTCGCCACCCTTTGATCTATCAATAACAGCCCTAAGAACATCTATGTGCAGCTTGCCTAAAAGATCGCTCGCAGCCCTTATAATGCCCTCAGGATCTATGTATGCTACCT
>JALTZZ010000021.1 GCA_027051165.1 archaeon
ACTAAAAGTAATCTAACGACATATTATAAAGAAATACTAACAGTTTTTTCGGAGTTTTGTTTGCATCTTCCAAAACCTTTCATTATGCCATTATACTTCTCTTTTCTATACTTCTTTAAGTGAACTATCCCAAGCTAAAGAATCATGAAATCTCATCTCTTTTTTATGAAATATATCGGAAGAATCCTTGAAACTTCGCAGATAATTACCCCGGAGATGTATATCGCAATGTCGGGAATGTTCTTCTCGTATAATATTTCGAACAGTATTTTTGTAAAAACCGTATATTCCCCGATACCTCTTTCGTTTACTATTTCAGTTGCCCTCTCAATTCCTAAGACTACATCTCTGATTATAGCTTCCGTGGTGATGATTGGTATTGATAGAAAAATAATGTAAATTTTACCGCTTATTTTAAGCAGTTTTTCCAAAAGAAGCCATGAAAGCACTACTCTTGCTGCAATGAACATCATAAAAACATTTATAAATGGCATTATTCCCCATATATCGGTCCAGTGTTCAATATTTGAAATCTGGTGACTTATTTCTAATAAATAATCCACAAAAGACAGCATGTCAAGAATGAACATCGCAGTTAAAATTAAAAAAATGAAGAGAACTTTGAGGATATTTCTATACTTCTTACCGCATGATATCCTCTGCATAAACTCACCATCTGAACAGCTTTCCGCTTGCAGAAATGTTAACGTTGCAGTCGTTCAGCTTCTTAATTTTTACTACTGTGCTGGAATTCCTGTCAAACTCAAAATCCTTTACGATTCTTCTTTTCTTTAAGTCATATATCATAACACCGGCGAGAGGCGTGCCCGAATCAATAAACGTTCTTATCCAGCAGTCGTCGCCGAGATAGATAAGCTCCTGAGGATAGCAGGCTACATAGTAACCCTCCACAATTCGGTAAACTGTGAATTTTTTGCCGTCGTATTTTATCAGAGAGTAAATATTATCCAGAAGGTAGTATCTGCCGTTCCAAGCTACAACATCCGGCGTAGAATTAAATGCATATAGCTTTCCTCTCTGCACCCTGTAAGGGTTGTCCTTTCTGTAGTTCTCAAAGGTGTCCGACGGAAAGCTAAGCTCATCAACTGTGCCGTTATTATACTTTTTGTAGACTTTAATTGAACCATTTATTACGTTGAATATAAGGGTGTAGCTGGGCGGAGGAAAGTTGGAGTATTTTTCTGCTTTAATCGTGGTTGGATTTGCATAGATTATGACATTCCATGTTTCCTCGGGGATTGTTGGCTTTGCATTTTCCTCGTTAGCTGCACAACACATAAAAACAACTATAAGCATGATTAATATAAGCCTCATACTTGTATCACCAAAACTAAAAATATATTCAACAGCAATAAAAATGTGTCAGTTCAAACTTATAGTTGTAAGGATAAAAGTTTTAATAACTATCTCTTTTATTGAAATACTGTTACACATCATGAAAAACAGTTACGTTATATGAAAATATGCTCAAAATATTAACACCGCATGCTTTAAATCATCTCGCAAGCTTTTTATATAAATTAGTGCTGAATATTATACAGAGGTGATGCAGGGTGATAAAAAAGGTTGTTTCTGCTTTAATTATTGTATTATTTCTATTGAGTGCTGCGGAATCAATTGGTATATCTGTTGTGGAGCTTAAGGAATTTGCAGCACCAGCTAAGATTCGTGTTTCAGAAGCAAGCCCTTTATTGATAAAACCCATGGAAAAGCATCTTAAAATGAAGCCCGGAGAAGAAAGAGAGTTCGAAGTTCTTGTAAAAAATATGGGCAATAAAACGGTTTTAGTAGAACCGAAGCTCGAAATTCCGCCGTTTGCAGAGTATGTAATTGAGCCCGACTGGATAGAGGTTGTTCCGGAGAAATATGAACTCAAAGCCAAGGAAGAGAAAAAGTTTAAATTCAGGGTAAAAGTTCCAGAAGATGCAGAAAGAGGATATTATACAGCCACGATTAAGTTTGTAAACAAAAGCCTTAGGAATATGTTTTTGAATATTAACGTATGGAAGCCGCCAAGCATTGTCATATCACCGAAATTCATCCACGACAGGGTTGAAGCTGGAAAGAGCTATGAGTATGAAATAACCGTAAAAAACAGGGGAAAGAAAGCTGTAAAGATAGATCCAAAGGTCTATGAGGAGGAAAGATACTGCTACGGTGAAGGCTGTCCAGAGCAGATTGATGAGAGCTGGATAGAAATAGAATCTCCAAGGGAAGTTCCACCGAATTCTGAGGCTAAGATAAGGGTTAAAATAAGCTTTCCTGAGGATGCAAGAGGCTTTTACGAGACTGTGATATTCCTGAATGCAGACGATGAAAGCCTGAGAGAATGGGAGCAGAGAATACACATGAACTTCAGAGTCTATGTTCAGCCAAAAGAGCCGTATATAAAGAAGATTACCGTTGATGGAAGTGCGGACGTTTATATAGAGATAGAAGCTTGGAGCTATGGAAGAGAATGGAGATACAGCAGAGAAAAAGAGGTCGAGAAGCCTTCCATTGAACTCAGCGTAGAGAAAAACGGAGAAGCCGTTGATTTGGTAAAGGTGGAAGAAACAGAGATAGTTCATGTAAGCACGGAGTATTCTCTTCTTCCGCCATGGGAAAAAGAGTCCTCTCAGGGGCTATATACGGAGACTTCCCACCGATACACGGCTGTTTATCTGCTGAAGAATGCAAGCGGAACGTATACGCTCAAAATACTGCCGAAAAACGCTGATAATTTTAAGCTAAAGATAAAGAAGAAGTGGTTTGGATGAGGTTTTTAATTTTTTTGCTTTTATTTTTGTTTTTATGCTGTGTTGAGAGTGAGGAGATAAGTAAAAATAAAGATAAAAGTGCAAATAAAAGCTTAAACATCAGCGAATTGATATTAGAAAAAATAGAGCCGTATAGAACCGTTTATAAAAACGTGAGCATTAAAAAGCACGGGAACGAGATAAAGGTTGTGTGCAGCATAGAAGAAAGCCCATACAAGGACATATATCTGTTCACTGTTAAAAACGGAAGCTTATTGCTAAAGAGCTACATCCTCGAAGCTATACCAGAGGAATATAGAAGAAAAGCCATAGAAATCGCTCTAAGCAGCGAAGAAGTTATAGAATTCCTTAGTAATAATATGATAAGCTCTGAACCAACCGTTAGGAGAATTCTTCCAGAAACTTCTCAGAAATACGCATACTACGCAACACTCTTCAGCGTTACATGGATAGACGAGGAAAAGAACGCTGCGATTTCTGCACTCGTTGATTTGGAGAGAGAAGAGGTTGTCAAGGTTTGGAAGCTTAAAAAAGATTAAAAGCGGATATAAATTTTTAAATTTTTATTTAACTCTCCTCTGCTGAGTAAAGACAAGGGTTATAAAAGATTTTTAGAGCTGAACGTAGCTTTTATTATATTTTAATGCAAACTCCGCCTTTTGAAGCTCCCTACCGAGATAGAGCGCATGCCCGAGCTCGGATATTAAGCCGAGGCTTAGTATAGTATCACAAATTTCCTTAGCACTCTTGCCAACAATTGCTTTTCTGCTTGGGTAGTGTATGCAATATATTTTTTCGTTATCAATGAAAATTTTAAAATAACCCTTTTTATCAAATCTTATATCCTCTCTTCTTTCTGCCTTAATAATTTCAAAACACTCCTTTGGTAGAGAAGCCCTTTTTATCCTTTTCTCCTTTAAAATCAGCAAATCTATACCTAAATCTTTTGGAAGGGTTTTTCTTTTTCTTGCAATAAAAAACATTTTGCTTGCTTTGCTAAGCTCTTTAACGCTGCCTCTTGTTTTATCACTTGCTTCTGTGGTTAGTATTATATCTACTCCGAGCTCATAGGCTATTCCGCAGAGAGTAGCGTTAACTCCTGTGCTATCTGCATCTAAGAGCTCAGTTACATTTCCAGCTCCCATGAGCATTGGATATCTATTTTTAAAATGGCTGTATGCAAGAAGCGAATCAAAGAAACCTTTTGTAAGAGGAAGAAGAAGCGGATCAACAATTATATTCTTAAACTCTCTTTTTTTGGCGATTTTTATGTTTTCTTCGAGAAGTTTTATCCTCACTTGATAATCTGTTGGAACATCCCTTGATTTTGGTATTATAACCACATATTTGTCAACATTTCTATATTTTAAAAGTAGATCTCTGTCAAAGCTTAGAATAATGTCGCAGTCGCTGCTTAAAGCTGCATCTATATTTTCTTTAGCCAAGGTATCAACGGATATAGGAACATTTATGTTGCTCCTCCTTAAGTGCTCTACAACTTTTTCAAGCTTTTTGGGGCTTTCGGTATTAAAACCAAGGTCTATTATATCTGCTCCGCTTTTAATATAGTATTTTGCCTCTTCTAAAACCTTATCAATACTCTTTTCATCAACATCGTTAATTTCCGCCATTATTCTTATGGGAAATCTCCTTCCAACAGCGAGCTCCCTTATTTTAAAGCATCCGCTATTAAGCGAGGATTCTATATAGCTGATTGAGTTTACAGCCTCAAGCTCCTTAAGAATTTCCTCTTTTATCTTTCCTTTAACAACCTCACATGCTGGAATCTCCTTTGAAAGACTTATCTTGTCAATGTATTTTAAAACAACCTCCAAGTCTGATATATTTTTTGGACCTCTAAATGTTGCTATTCCAGTTTCTTTTTCTATTATGTTTAAGTCGCCCTTTATTAAACCGGGCACGAGTATAACATCATATTTTCTACCCTTTAAGAAACTTTTTAATCTCTTTGCAATTTGCTTTGGTTTAAGAAAAGCAGCAACATCTATATCAAAAACAAAAACATCTTGATTATATTTTTTTGCAATATTTTTGGCATGTTCTTCTGCAAGTCTGCCTGTAATTATAAGTGCTTTTACCATGCTATATATCTCTTATTTATCGTGCTATATATTGGAATTGACTTCGGAAAGGTCTGCGGAATTGCGGTTTTAGATAAAAGAATGCTTGTATATGTATCGAAAGTTAAAAAAGAGAAGATAAAATCTACAGTTATGAGCTTTAGGAGGGGTATTGTGGCTATAGACAGCCCTCTTAGCATTCCGAACAACTCTTTCAGAAGCTGTGATGAAGAGCTTATAAAAAGAGGAATCCCCTGTTTTCCACCTAAAATGTTTCTAAAGACTGTTTTAGATGCGATAAAGCTGGCTGAGAATCTCAGAGCTAAGCATGAGGTTATAGAGGTCTATCCCTATGCTACGAGAGTTGTTTTGAATATTGCACCCAAGGCTAAGAAAGCTACTGCGAGTGGAAGGAGAGAGATTCAAATTTCCCTAAAGCGTTTTGTTGAAAATATTCCAGAAAGGATATTAAGCCATGATGAATTAGATGCTGTGCTCTGTGCATTAACTGCTCGCTTAAAGTCTCAAAACCTCTGCGAAAAAATAGAATGCAGAGAAGGGGGAGCAATTTACATACCATTAAAAATTTAATTTTAGGTATTTTTAGCCCTCATTGCAGCTTCTATGAAGTTGTCAAACATCTTTTTATGGGAGAGAACGTGAACATGAGCGTAGCTTGCCAGTGTGTTCTTATATATAATACCATCGTGCTTTCCGTCAATTCCCTTTCCTCTTATCGTTTTATATGCAAAATCAACTTTCTTTTTAAGTATGGGCTCAGAGTAGTGGAATTCGTGTCCAATTATTTTATCTCCTTTCCTGCTTATTATGTTGTCTCTAACAACTTCATGAACAACATACCCAAGGGCTTGGAACTTCTTTTTCATAACGGTCTTGAGAGGAAGCAAGCCGACCATCTCGTATTCTTCCTTATTTATCTCTATGCTTTCGCTTAAATACATCAATCCACCGCACTCGGCATAGCAAGGTTTATTGCTCTCACAGAATTCGTATATCTCTTCTCTGAGCTTTGAGTTCTTTTCAAGCTCCTCTGCAAAAACTTCCGGAAAGCCTCCACCTATATAAAGAGCATCTACATTTTTTAGGCTTTTATCCTTCGTTGCATCTATATATACAATTTTTCCTCTCTTTGAAAGAACTTCTATGTTGTCTGCATAGTAAAATGTAAAGGCTCTGTCTTTAACTACTCCTATTTTAATATTGCTTCTTTTATCTCTGAATATTTCATCTTCTTCAAAATCTGGAAGCTCGCCAGCCTTATATGCTGTATCTATTATAGCCTCTACATCAACGTTTTTTTCTATGAATTTTGCAAGCTCATCGAAAAGCTCATCTATTCTCTCCCTTTCGTGTGCTGGAACCAAGCCAAGGTGTCTCTCTGGAATAAAAACTTTCTTATCTCTCGGTAGAACACCAAAAACCTTCATTTTTGCGAGAACTTCAACAGCTTTTCTTGCTTTTAATGCATGCCTCGGATTTCCAGCTCTGTTTAATATTACACCTGCTATTCTGACATTTTTATCAAAAAGCTTATAGCCGAGAACCAAAGGAGCCGCTGTTCTTGAAATTCTCTCTATGTTTGCAGTTAGGATTACTGGCGCCTTTATTATTTTGCTTACCTGTGCTGTGCTTCCCTTTTCATCTACTGCATCGTGGCTATCGTATAGACCCATAGTTCCCTCAATTATCGAGATATCTGCTTTTTTTGCATTTCTAACAAATGTTCTCATTATATCCTTTCCAGACATCATAAAACTGTCGAGATTTCTTGAATAAACGCCAGTAGCAAAGTAGTGATAGCTTGGATCTATGAAATCAGGACCTACTTTGAAGGGCTGAACCTTGTATCCTCTGTTGTATAGAGCCCTCATTAACCCTATGCTTACAACGGTTTTGCCAGCTCTGCTACTTGTTCCGCTAATTAATATTCTCGGGATCTCCATAGGCTCACCCGTATAGTGAGAGAATGTCTTCTTTTGTTGCTTCATCTGCTTTAAAAACACCAAGAATCCTTCCATCGTTTATAACTGCTATCTTTTCGCACAGCTCCTTTGCCTCGCTGAAGCTGTGTGTTGTTAGAACAATTGTAGCATCAATTTTTTTAAGCATTTCATAGAATTTTTCCTTTGATTTAAAGTCTAATCCTGAGGTAGGCTCATCGAGAAGAATAATTTCAGGATCGTGCAGAAGTGCTCTTGCAATGCTCAGCCTCTGCTTCATCCCCCTTGATAGCGTGGAAACTTGATCGTTCCTCCTTTTATAAAGATCAAAAAATTTTAAAATATCATCTATTCTTCTCTCTTCCACATCGTATAAATCAGCGTAGAAGCTCAAATTTTCCTTAACTGTAAGCTCATCATAAAGAAGTGTGTTATGAGAAACGAGCCCAATAAGTTTTTTAATTTTCTCTCTGTTTTTAAATGCATCCATACCGTTGATAAAAACCTCACCCTTATCAGGTTTAAGAAGGGTTGCAATAATTTTAAGAAGGGTAGTTTTCCCTGCCCCATTTGGTCCGAGAAGTGCAAATCTTTCACCTTTTTCTATATTAAGATCAACCCCTCTTAGTGCATATTTATAGCCAAACCTCTTAACAACTCCATGAACAGCTATCATCTTTTTAATTTATATGTTATCATCATATAAAAAGGAAGGTGCTTGAAATGGTAAGCGAAGGACAAAAGCTCTATTTAGAGTATAAGTATAAAGAAGCACTCAGCAAGCTTGAGAAGGAGAAGGCTGAAGGGATAGATAAGATCATAAACGCTTTCTTTATAGATTCTCTGCTTGGCAGACTGAGATTTCGAGGGCAGTGCGGAGTTCTGCGTTCTCTCCTTTCCATGTATATGAGCGATAGAGACAGATACATGAACTACATAAGAGCTGTTGCAGAGGTTTTGTTGAAATCAAAAAATATTGGTGTTAGGAGCATAGCATCTATATTCCTCGATATGGAGAGCTTAGCGAATCACGATGCTGAACCGTATATTATCGCAAGCGAGGAGCTTGAAGGCGATGATAGAGGTAGGTTTATCTTTGATTTTGCACTCTTCTTTTACAGCAAGGGAGCTTTTTTACAGGCTATAAATCTGTTTAAGACGAGCAGAGAGTTTCTGTCTAAAGGTAGCTATGAATATTCACTATCATTAATGAATGAAGGTGCATGCAGAATAAGGCTTGCGGAAATAGGTATAGACGAGGTTAATAACCTAATAAAGGCGATAGAACTTATCTCAAGCTCAAGGGAGTATTTGTTCGGAGATAGCCTTTCCTTAGCTTTGATAAACGAGAGCACTGCAAGAAACATGCTCGCAGAAAAGGGTGTTAATTCGGAGGAAAACTTAAAGAAGTCTTTGGAGCTTTGCAGAGAGGCTAAAGACATAATCCCAGAGGATACCCTTGAATATGCAGCTATATGTGTTAACGAAGCTATAGCAAACTACAACCTTGGGAAACTCGATAGAGCATTAGAGGAGCTTAAGTATGCAGAAAAAATCTTTAAAAAGCACAAACAAAAGCAAGGACTGCTCAAAGTTTACAAAGGTTTTGGAGACGTTTTCTACAAGAAAAATGAGAATGAGAAGGCACATGAATACTATAAGAAGGCTGTTGGAATCATAGACGAGCTTTTATTAACAGAGGTGCGTGCTCATGAGCTTGGCAAGAGCTCCTATGACTTCACGCTGAAAACTTATGCAATGCTGCTGAAAACTTCAAAGCCTCAGGATCTGGATAAATATATAAATGCACTTCAGAACAAAAAATTTATAGAGATGCTTGTTGAAGAACTCAAAGACAATAATAAGATTGTAGAGGAGCTTAAGAAAAGATTGAAAGAGATTGAAAAGTAACCAAGATATTGCAACCTTAATAATTGCCCATTCTATCTGCGTAATTTATATCTAACAAAACCTCAACAAAATACCTTTATGGACATTGTCTCGCACATAGTATTTGCACACATATTAAGCGGACAGCGAGATATTTCCCTACCCCTTATATTGGGTGCTGCGGTTCCGGATATAGACAGATTATACATGTATTTAAAAGGAAAATTTAGGGGTGCAAGCTCGAGAACATTTATTCAAGAACTTCCATTCCTCTCGCTCCTAATACTCATCGGAATAGTTATAGACCAGCCACTTTTTTCTTTGGGTGTAATATCGCATATATTTTTAGATTTTGTAACTGGAGAAACGAAGCCTTTTTACCCCTTCTGCAGAGAAACCGTGAACTTTAATTTACCTATTAAATATAAGATTGTCTTAGGTGGCATAATATGGGGTATTGGAGCAGTTTATATGGTAGGCTTGACGTTTTAATGAGCAGATTTCCAACAATAGATCCAAATAAAATATCATACCTAAGCGTGGTTCTCAGCCTACCGTTCGTTTATCTATACCCATCGGTATATGCACTGATAATTCTTTTCTCTATAGTTTTCCTCGATTACTTAGATGGCGTAATGGCGAGGAGGTTGAGAAAAAGCGACGATCACATAGACCTTGCATGCGATAGAGTGTCAGAGCTCTTAATATCCTATAAAGTAGGAACGGTTTTTATGCTCGCTGCAGTTGCAAACGTATGGCTGAGCGTTTATAAATTAAAAAATAAAAATATTCCGATAGTCCTTCCCTTAAGGCATTTATTGCTTGCATTCATTGCCTACAACTACTTTACTTAGGAAGAAGTTCCGAAGCTTCGCTGTTTAAAATTTTCTCTGCAATTTTTCTGCCCAGCTCTTCAGCTCTATCCGTTTTCTCGCTTTCATAGAATTCAAACCTCTTTTTTCCATCTTGACTTAATATAGCAACTTTCATTGCTATCTCATCGCCGTTTATCCAAGTATAAACTCCAAACGGAACTTGGCATCCAGCCCTTAACGTCTCCAAAAGTTTTCTTTCTGCAGATATTTCGATTCTCGTGTTTCTATCCTCTATTGCTTTAAGAACATCCTTATGCTCAAAATCCTTTCTGCAGACAACAGCTATAGCACCTTGCCCAACACTCGGCAAGAAAACGTTTGGATCAAGCTCCTGAGTTATATAATGTGTTAAATTCAGCCTTACCAATCCAGCTTTTGCGACTACTATTGCATCGTATTCGCCAGAAAAGAGCTTCTTTAATCTCGTATCAAGGTTTCCTCTGAGGTTCCTTACTTCAAGATCTCCTCTGTAGCTTAGAATCATTGCCCTCCTTCTTATACTGCTCGTTCCTATTACAGCTCCTTCTCTAAGTTCATCAATTTTTTCACCATTTCTTGATATTAAAACATCTATTTTTTCCTCTCTTTTTGGAACTGCGACAAGCTCAAGCTCTTCATGCATCTCGCTTGGAACATCTTTCATGCTGTGCACTGCAAAGTCTATTTCCCCTCTTAGAAGGGCTTCATCTATCTCTTTAACGAATATTCCCTTACCTCCAATTTTTGCGAGTGGTGCATCTCTAATTTTATCTCCTTTTGTTTTTATCTTCTTTATTTCAAATTCTATATCTGGAAACTTCTCCTTAATAAGATTTAAAACAATTTCTGTCTGTTTTATTGCGAGTTTGCTACCCCTGCTTCCAACTATAAGCTTCATTTTCCAGATACCTTCCTTAGAGCGTTTTCCATAGCTGCTATGGTTTTCTCAACATCCTCTTTGGTATGTGCATAGCTTATAAAGTTTGTTTCAAACTGAGATGGTGGCAAAAATATCCCTTCGCTCAATAGAGCTCTCTGAAACTCTAAGAACTTCTCTGCGTTTGATCTCTGTGCCGTTGCATAGTCGTATACCTCTTCTTCTGTAAAGAATATCTGAAACATCGAACCTATGTTGCTGACGTAGTAGTCGGTAATGCTTCTAAGCTCTTTCGCAATTTTTTCTCCGAGGCTGTTAATCTTTTCATGAACATTTTCCCTTTCGAGAACCTCAAGCGTTGCTATACCGCTGGTCATGCTCATGGGATTGCCGTTGAAGGTTCCAGCCTGATACACCTTGCCAAGCGGAGAGAAGTTCTCCATTATTTCCCTTTTACCAGCTATTGCTCCTATAGGCAAACCTCCGCCGAGAACTTTTCCAAGAGTTGTTATATCAGGCTCAACTCCATAGTATTCCTGAGCTCCACCCATGCTCACTCTAAATCCAGTTATCACTTCATCAAATATCAATAAAATACCATTTTCCTCTGTAATTTCTCTTAAAAACTTTAAATATCCATCTTTTGGAAGTATCAAACCAGCATTTCCCATTATGGGCTCAAGTATTATGCAAGCAATGTCCTCCCTTTCCCTCTTTACAACGCTCTCAACAGCTTCCTCATCGTTAAATGGAACGAGTATCGTATTCTTCGTAGTATCCTCTGGAATGCCAGCACTCGTTGGGACCCCATGCGTTGTTGCACCGCTTCCCGCTTTAACTAAAACATAGTCATGTGCACCGTGAAAAGCACCCTCTATTTTTATTATCTTTCTTCTTCCCGTATATCCTCTTGCAAGCCTTATCGCTGACATAGTAGCTTCTGTTCCGCTGTTTACAAATCTAACCATCTCCGCACTCGGCACGTGCTTTACAACCTTTTCAGCTAATATAACTTCTTGCTCCGTTGGAGTTCCGTAGGCTGTGCCCCTTTCAGCTTGCTCCTTTATCTTGCCCACAACGTAGTCGTGTGCATGCCCAAGAATGAGTGGTCCATAGGCTAAACAGTAGTCTATATATTCGTTTCCGTCAACGTCGTATATCTTTGAACCCTTTGCATGCTTCGTGAAAAAGGGATACGGCTTCATAGCCCTAACTGGAGAATTAACCCCACCAACAAGAACCTTCTTAGCTCTTTCATACAGTTTTTTAGACCTACCCATTTGCATGGCTCAACCCCGCTCTATATATCTTTTGGAACGAATTTATATTTTACCATTTAAAATCAACAACACAGTTATGAAGTTTTTTTCACATCCCAACATAATAGAACTTAACAAAAGCACTTATAATGTATTTTATTTTTTATAAGTTTTTTAGGCATGTCTATAAATTCATTATTAAATAATAACAGAAAATTTTAATAAACAAAAAAATAAAAAGCCTTTTGGGGATGTGTATGTGGAGGCGGTCCGTAATCTTAATAACCTCTCTGCTACTTGGTTTAGCCATAGTCTATGCTTTCGACCACAGTGCGGTGATAGATAAATACGAAGGCTCAAAGACGTGCATTCAGTGCCACAAGGATAAAGCAGAAGAAGTTTTTAATTCTATGCACTATCAGTGGCTTGGTGTGCTTACGGATGTTGAGGGAAAGGGAAAAGTAGAGTATGGTAAGAAATTTGCATACAACGATTATTGCGGAGCTGTATTCTTTAACGGGACAGTGCCAATAAACTGGATAGGAAATGCAACTTTAAAGGTAGCTCCTGAGGGAAAAGAAGAGCTTAAGGGCAAGTTTATAGCATCTGGCTGCTCGATGTGCCACATAGGCTTCGGTCAGATACCGAGCAAGGAGAACATTGAGGAGCAGCTTGAGAAGATAGACTGCCTTGTGTGCCACGTTCCACCAACAACAGGATACGGTGCTGGTTGTGTGGAAAAGAGGAATGCAAGCAGATTACTCGTTAAAAAAGGAGAAACTTTCGAAAGAATACCTAATCCAAACATAAACTATAAAGAGCTTGTGAAGAAAATACAGAAAAAGCCAACAAAAGAAAACTGCCTGCAGTGCCACGCAGTATCTGGTGGCGGACCCGGATTTAAGAGACCAAACTTGGATCCGAGCCTCAGAGGTAAGGTAAGCGAGAATCTTGATGTCCACCTTGCGAGAGGGCTTGTATGCGTAGATTGCCACAAGTTTGAGAATCACAAGGTAAGCGGAAGAGCTATGGACAGCTACCCATTGGAGGGCAATAGAGTTAGATGCGAGGACTGCCACACAAGCGAGCCGCATAAAAACGATGTGCTGAACAAGCACACAAAAACGGTTGCATGCCAAACTTGTCACATACCAAACTTTGCGAGAGCTTTTCCAACAGATGTTAAGAGAAGCTGGAGAGAGGCAGAGTTCAGCGATGCATTTGGAAGGTGGGAGCCAAAGATAGAGCTTAAGGGCAATGTTACACCCGTCTACGCTTGGTGGAATGGAAAGGACAGAATCGCCTACCTATATCCAGAGAAAGCAAAAGTTGAGAATGGAAAAATATACCTGTTCAAGCCTGTAGGCTCAATAGATGATCCAAACTCCAAGATATATCCGTTCAAATACCATGAAACCGAGGTTCCTTTCGATGCAGAGAAGGGCATACCGATACCGATAAAGGTTGGCATGGTATTCGCAACGGGCAACGTTGAAAAAGCCATTGCTAAGGGAGCTGAAGCCTCTGGACTTAAGTTTACTGGAGAATACGTAACTCTCGTAAGATACATGGCAATAAATCACGGCGTGGTTCCGAAAGAGAAAGCTCTGCAGTGCAACGAATGCCATGGCGGAAACAGAATAAACTGGGCTGCACTCGGATACAAGGGAGACCCTCAGCAAGTTGGCGGAAGGTTTAAGGAGGTCGAGAAAAAGCCTGTAGAAGAGAAGAAAGCAGAAGTAGAGAAGCCTGCACCTAAGCCAGAAGAGAAGAAGGGAATCTGCGGACCTACAGCAATATTAGCCATTGCAGTTATTCCATTGATTCTTAGAAAATTCCTAAAATAATTTTTTATAATCCCCTTGCTGAGTCAAGGCTCAGCAAGGGCTTGGAGCTTCTCTTTTTTATTAAATCCCATAGATATGGGCATTCATAATAAAAGGACGCATAAAGCTGTGAACTTTGCTACAGAGCGTTTAGAATATCTGTGCAGATTTTTTAAGGAGTTTGAGAACCTTGAATAAATCTTCGACAACGCTTCTGACAGCTTTAAAATTCCTTCCAAGAGCTCAAGAAGCTCTTAAAAGAGGAAAAGAGTCTATCATAAAGTCTCTTTATCCTTAAGGGCTTTAAAGGGGTAAGTAAATCACACCTTAATCCTTTTAACATTCAGATTTCTCTTAGGAAAGGCAAGACGTTATGATGCATAATGCTTTTCCAGTAGTTTTTCTGAGCACAGAAATCTATATCTATTTTATCACCTTTTCTCAGAACTCTCCTTCTCTTAAGGTCTTTAACGATTTCTAAGAAAAGTTTAGAATCGTTTGACGAGCTTTCGTATAGATAAATCCCTATGGGCTTTAAAGAAGGATATTCTACGACTAAAGCTAATTTATAGCCCCTATAGAACCCCATGCCTAGAGCATAGCCCCATTTATATTTTTGCTCTCTGAACAGATTTATATCGGTAGTATCGAGGAGCTTTATCGAGTTCCTCTTAATAAACCTGCTTATAACTGATAAAAGCTTTATGAACTGATCCTCGCTGAATCTGCTGAGGAAGCTGTATATCTCATCTGTAGAAGGAATCTCTGCAGCTCTAATCTGAGCTCTCCATTACTTTTAAGCTCCTCTATCAGTTATGCTTCTCTCAAAGAATATCGCTGTTATCGTTACTCTAAGCATCATCTTCAGGTTTTATCCCTGCTTTAGCCAGCTCTTTCTTTACAACTCTTCTGTCAAAAAGATTTGTTTGAAATTCCTCCATGTTGAATGTCTTAAATCTGGGATTAGAGGCTGTTTCATGTTTCTCACCGGAGAAGGGGTTAATACCCCTTCCCCTATATAAATCTTTCTGCGCTTCGTCTGGAAAATTTTGCTTCGTTTCTAATGCAAACATCCTTTTATAAGAAAACTTGTTTTCTCTCGAAAACTTTGTTTTTATGGAAAAAATAACCCTCTTGCATCACTCATCCCGCAAGGGGGTTAATTGCTTAGGAATTTCGCTCATACCGTTTCAAACCTCGTTTTAGAGCTTGCTTTAAGGCACAACATCAAGGAGATAAGAGTTGGTGATGGCTTCCAAAATAAAAACAAGAGATCTAAGCTGAACTCAATAGCAGAGCAGACGTGGCACCTATTGCCACGTGGCAAGGCTTTCGAGTATCTTAAATACAAGGCGGAAGAGCTTGGCATATTCGTAGATACAATTAGCGAAGATTACAGCTCTGGGGCGGACAGCCTGCTTAATAAGGCTGTTGCTGAAGAAAGCTGCACCCCAGAGCTTAGAGTTAAAAGAGGTTTGCTTAAATCCGTCTTGGGTTTTATAAATGCAGATGTTAACGCTTGCAGAAGTTTGTTGAAGAAGCTCGGCATCTTCGATAAGATAAGCGGCTTAGGTAAGCCCCCATAAGGCTTAGGATATTCCACAGGTTTAAAGGTAGCTCCGCCTACGAGATGGGTAGGAGTAGAGGGCGCGTTTACCAAGCAGAGTAGGGATAAGGCTCTTGGCAAGGGCAAACTCCCCACGAAGCCCCGCCCGTAAGGGTGGGGTAGTTCACTTTCAAAGAACCTTAGTAACTATTCCTATACCCTTTGTTTTTCCCTCTCTGAAAACGAACTTCTGTCCCTCAGTTATATAATATGGATGATACTTGAACTTCATTTTTACTCTACCCTTATCTCCTGCGGCTAAGAACTCTGAATCAAGAGGCTCTACAGTAGCAGCCTCAGCTATTGTCTCAAGATGAACAACAGGCTCATAACCTTTCGTTATTTTTGTGGGGTGATTTAAAACTATGATCTCCGCTTCAAATTCCCATACCGCTTTGAGATTTTTTATTTTTGTTAATATCATCCCTCTTCTTGGTTCAAAGTCCAAACCCTTAACAGCTATTCCGACGATCTCTCCAGCTTTAGCCATATCTGTTCTTAAGTGGTGAACTTCAATAGAGCCAGCTCTAACTTCTCTAAACTCTCCATTCGATACGGGTCCTATATAAAGCTTATCTCCACTCTTAACAGTCCCCTGTTTAATACTTCCGCTAACAACTCTTCCAACTCCCTCTACCTTATATATTTTGTCGATATACATTAAAAAGTCCTTTTTTACTTCATGATTTGTGATTCTCTTTGGTATTATGTAGAACAGCCTATCGAGAAGCTCCAAGCCTTCACCAGTTTTTGAGGAGACGCCTATAACTGGTATTATCGTTCTCGTCTCCCAGAAGCTCGGAAGGGTTTCGATATCTTCTCTTGACCTTATAAACTTGGGTATCTTCCCCACGATGCTTAGCAGTCTCTCGAGTTCTTTTTCAACTTCTCTTCTTCTTTTTTTATCTACCTTATCTATTTTTGTAAGTGCTATTATAACAGGTAGCTCCATTGCGAGCATTAGTCCAAGGTGCTCTTTTGTAATATGCGTTATTCCGTCGTCGCATGCTATGCAGAGCAGTCCATAGTCAAGCCTCTGTCCAACTATTCCTCTTATCGTTGTCCTGAGCCAAGGTTCGTGCCCAACAGTATCCACGAAGCTTATGAGCTTGTCAGCCTCCTCCACAATTTTGGCTTTTTCTTTTTTATTCATAGGATTTCTGAGCCTTATAACCCTTCCATCGCTCTTAAAGCCATATACTGCATAGCTTAGGTCAGCGCTTAAGCCGCGTTCTATCTCGTGCTTCTGCGTATCTAAGAAAAGTCTTGTTTTCCCTCTCCCATCGTCAAGAATCCCTGATATGAGCGTTCCTACGAGGGTCGACTTTCCGTGGTCAACATGCCCCGCAGTCCCTACGATTAAATGCTCCTTTTCTATATTTTTCTCAATTACAACAAGAGCTACAAGCTTTTTATTAAATTTTATTATTTTCTTTTCTTTAAATCTTAGATTTAAATATTCTACAATTTTTTTTAGAACGTAGAGACTTTCTTCCAAGTTTTCTTTTGATAAACCAACAATACTCCCGTCATCGCTTACACCTATGAGGTAGAGAGCCCTTCCATTTCCTTGTAGCACTCTGTATTTCATCTGCGAAGCTAAACCGAAAAATTTATCTTTTTTAAGATGGATATCTCTGCTTAAGAATTCTTTGAATTCTACATTGTCTCTTTCACCGTTCTTTATGATCTCCTCAAGACTAATCATTTTCTAAAATACATCTCTCCTTAACTAACAAATCATTATTGCAAAGTGCTGCAGATAAAAGCAAGAGATTATTTTTTCCTGTTTTTTGACATTATCTCCCTATATTTATCCTCGCCTATACACTTCTCAGCGTATTTGCACCAGTTTATGCACACGTTGTCCAGAGATTTTCTTACTTCAGCTCCGCAGTTGTCGCACACTCCAACAACTTCATCGCTCCATATTTCGACTTCTTCTCCACAGTTTGGACATATAACATACTCAGGTTTTGGTCTGATTATACTACTGCTTCCGGGGCATTTCATCTGCATATCTCCTCAAAAAAAGATAACATAGGGAAATTGTAATCCCTTAAATAGGATATGCTGAACATTTTCGAATATCTCTATTCATAAGCTCTGTGTCAAAAAATATTATAAATTTTATGTTTTAAATTTTATTTAAATATTTAGTAAATTGTAGGTCTTTATTAAAGGAACAAAAATTTAAAAAAGGGGGTGGTAGCGTTGATAGATACGGTTCATTTCTTCAGCATCGTTGCAAATAATCCGTTGGTGAGAGGTATTTTAAAAGCTACTTGTATTTATTGTGAGAAAGACCATAAAAGTAGGCTTGAAGCTTCATTGGAAAACTATGTAGGAGTTAATAAAGATGTATGTATAAAGTGCAAATTGACATCAAAGCTTATTGCTGGGATAATAAAAATTGCATCCAAGACCTTTGGAGCAGATGAAGATGAAATAAAAGAGAGGTTTAGAGATCCATACTGGAGGAGAGGATTGGCAAACGTTATAAAGGGTATTGCAACATTTGGCATTACAAAGCCCTTTATTCCCGGTGCACCGTTTCAGATAGTGTGGAACGTTACAAAGGCGTGCAATCTTAAGTGCAAGCACTGCTACGAAGATGCTGGAAAAATGGGAAGTGAACTTTCAACAGAAGAAGCTAAAAAAGCTATTGACAAGCTTGCAGACTTTGGTGTTGTTATACTCGCATTTTCCGGTGGAGAGCCTCTTGTTAGAGGGGACATCGTTGATCTCATAAAGCATGCAAGTAATAGGGGCTTATACGTTGCAATGGCAACGAATGGAACGCTGTTAACTAAGGAAAAGGCGAAGGAGCTAAAGAATGCTGGTTTAGGCTTTGTTCAAATAAGCTTAGACGGCTTAAAGGATACCCACAACAGATTTAGAGGTAGTGATGCGTTTGAAAAAACTGTGGAAGGAATAAAAAACGCTGTTGAAGCCGGGCTCTTTGTTGAGGTTGCAACAACGGTTACAAAGATGAACTACAGAGAAATCCCAGAGATCATTGAGCTTGTAGATAGCTTGGGAGCAGACTGGCTCATGCTATACAACTTCGTTCCAGTAGGAAGAGGGAAAGAGATCGTTGATCTGGATTTAAGCCCAGAAGAAAGAGAAAACATGCTTAAACTTGCTTGGGAGGAAAATTTAAAAAGAAGGATAAGTGTTCTCTCAACAGCTCCACAGTATGCAAGAGTAGCTGTTCAGATGCAGAACATGTGTGATGTCGTTCCAACACACTTTTATAATCCGACTTTAAAAGGAAAGCTAAAAGCACTTGCAAACTTTATAGGCGGTTGCGGAGCTGGCAGATTTTATCTTGCGATGGAGCCCAATGGAGATATTTATCCCTGCGTTTTCTTCCCGAGGGATAGAGAGGTTTATCTGGGCAACATCCTTAGAGACGACTTGAGCGATATATGGGAGAGCAACGAGATCCTTTGGAAGCTTAGAAACAAGGATATAATAAAATCCTGCGGAGCTTGTAGATTTAGGCATATATGCGGAGGTTGCAGAGCAAGGGCTTACAACTATTTTGGCGATGTTCTTGCACCAGATCCAGGGTGCATAATGAATAAAAGATATTACAAAGAAGCAATGGTTGTGAGCCAATGAGATATAAAATAAGTGAAGTATTTGTAAGGAATGCTGGATTAGAGGAAGGTTTATATTTTGCCAAAGAAGTTGAAGGCGTAAAGCTTAGAATAATTGGAAAAAAGAGAAAAAACAAGGCAATTCCTATAATTGTAGAAAGAGCTGATAGGAACACCTTTATCATCGAAATACCAGATTCTATCGTAGAAATTATAAAGCATAGAGATGGTTCTGAAATTGACCTAACACCTGCCGGTGATATCTACATCTTATAGGGGAAAGAACCGATAAAAAATAATAACCCCCTTACACAATACCCCACATAGTCAACAAAATTTTTCACTAATTTAGCAGTTGAAGCTAATATAATCTTTTCCGATAAAAGGACGTTTAAATATATATTTTAATTTTACGAAAAAGAAAAATGATCTTAAAATATAGGGAAACATCTTAAATCTTCTTTAATTGGGCAAGAAAATTAATTTTGGTATTTTATTCTCTTTTTAAAATTTTAAGCTTGAATTTTTCTTTTTAATTTTTTGATATCAAAAAAGATTATTTAATAAAAACTGAATTAAGAAGTGATACTACGAACTAAATATCTGCCTTCTGTAAGGGGGTTAATAAAAAATAAAAATCTCACTTCTTAGCAAATGGACTCAGCCTTCTCAGATTTTCAATTACACTTCTAAGTATTTCACTTGCCTTTTCAACTTCTTCACGTGTTGTAAACTTGCTCAGAGTTATTCTCGTGGAGCTGTGGCTTATCTCGTAGCCCTTACCCAGCGAGAGTATTACGTGGCTCGGCTCAAGCTCTTGGCTATAGCAAGCAGAGCCTGTGCCAACAATCAAGCCGAACATGCTGGCTTGCATAACAATAGCCTCTCCTTCAACGTATTTAAAAGACACGTTCACATTATTGCACAGCCTTTTATCTCCTCTTGCACCGTTAAGCTCGGAATCCTCAATCTCCAAAAGCTTATCTATGAGGTAGTCCCTAAGCTTCTTCTGCCTTTCTACATCTTCCCTTGTATAGAGCTCGACAGCTTTTGCAAAGCCTACCGCACTTGGAACATCTATAAATCCCGGTCTTAAGCCTCTTTCTCTCGGCTCTCCATACAATATAGGGTCTATCTTTACTCCCTCTCTTATATAAAGTGCTCCTATTCCCTTTGGACCGTGAATGAGGTTTGAGCTTAGGGTCAGCATATCAACGTTTATCTTGTTTACATCTATATCAACTTTGCAGAAGCTGTGGGAAGCATCGCTGTGAAAAACTACACCCTTATCTTCACATAAATCTCCTATAGCCTTAATATCCTGTATAGTTCCTATTTCTTTATTTGCATGCTGAACGGATACAAAAACAGCATCTTTTATTTCATCTGAAAGCTCATCAAAGTTTAAAAATCCCTCTCTGTCAACCCCAACATATACACTTTTAAATTCCTTGGATAGAAACCTGAAGGGTTCGAGTATGGATTTCTGCTCAATTTTGGATGTTATTATTTTACCCTTTTTTTCAGCTCTCCTTAAGTAGCCTAAAATTGCAAGGTTGTTGCTTTCCACATCACCAGAGGTAAAAACTATCTCCTCAGGACTTGCATTTATCTTTTTCGCTATTCTCTCTCTCGCCTTCTCAAGGGCTTCGAGGGCTTCTTCCTCAAATACGTGTCCGAACTCGCCTCCAGGTATTCCATACTTCTCTCTTAAGTATATCTCCATTTCTTTCAGAACTTCATCATCTATCTTCGTCGTGTTTGCATTATCGAGATATATCATAAAACCACCCTACTTCGGTAAAATTGCTCTGAGACTCTCAACAGTTTTTGGAAATACTTCTAAAAGATAGTCAATATCTTCCTCCGTATTGTCTATGCCAACTGTAAATATTATAGAGCCTTGTGCAAGCTCATAGCTGTAGCCCATCGAAAGCAGAATTGGGCTTGCTAGAAAAGCCTTTGAAACGCAAACGCTCCCTGTGTTTGTCTCTATTCCATAGCTGTCAAGCATCTCCACTATAGCTTCCCCGTGTATTCCCTTAACTATAAAGCTCGCGTGATTCGGCAACCTCTTTGAAAAATCCCTCGTTCCAGTAAGCTCTACACCATCTATACGTTCTAAGTTCCTGATTATCTTGTCCCTAAGCTTTCTATAGTGCTTTACCCAAGAATCCATTTTCTCGCCAGCAATCTCACAGGCTTTGCCGAAGCCTATTATACCCGGCACGTTCTCCGTTCCAGCTCTTCTCCCCTCTTCTTGAATACCTCCGTATATTAGTGGAACTATTTCAACACCCTCTTTTATATACAAAGCACCAACGCCCTTTGGACCATACATCGTATGGGCTGAAAGAGTTAGTGCATCTATGCCAAGTTTCTCAACATCAATTTTAACCTGTCCCGCAGTGGCTACGGCATCTGTGTGGAATCTTGCTCCCCTATCCCTTGCAATCTCCGCAATCTCTTTTATTGGCTCTATGCTCCCTATCTCATAGTTCGCATGGATTACAGATATAACAGTTGTTTCGTTTGTTATTGCCTTTTCTACTTCCTCTGGATCTACAAATCCTTCTTTGTTTACTGGAATAAAAGTTACGTTAAAGTTAAACCACTTCTGCAGATATCTGGCCGCATTTAATATTGAGTGATGCTCAGCCCTCGATATTATAATATGCCTACCCTTGTCTGCATTTGCAAGGGCTAAGCCTATTAAGGCGAAGTTGTTAGCTTCTGTTCCGCCGGATGTAAATACAATTTCACTCGGCTGAGCATTTATAAACTTGGCTACCTTTTCCCTCGCTTCCTCCATTTTTTCCTTCACTTCATAGGCACTTGTATAGCTTGCGCTTGGATTTTGGAACTTTTCTTTAATGTAGGGAAGCATCTCTTCAAAAACTTCATCGAGAACAGGCGTAGTCGCAGCGTGATCGAGGTAAATTCTTCTTCCACTCATTTGTCTTCCTCACGAAGAAGTGATACGTATCGTTAGAAGTATCAACACCTATAAATTCATTACCCGTTCTTTCGCACCATGCCGGTATATCTTCCAATGCTCCGTCATACGTTGTTACAACCTCGATTATATCACCTATTTTTGCTTTTTTTACTGCTTCATCAAGCTTCAAGAGGTGCATTGGACACATTCGGAACACTATGTTTACTGTCATGTTTGGTTTTATTTTTTTCCTATCAACAAATTTAAGCTTCGCCATGTTAACCGCCTTCATATTTTATATCCAATTTAACATCCAAATCGCTGAATACTTCCCTTATCTGATTTTCTATATCGCTCATCACATCATCTTTCTTTCCAGAAAAAACAATTTTAACAGTTTTATCTTCAACTTCCACACTCTTAAGCTTATCTGTTTTTAATATGCTGTTTCCGCTTACTGGATCGATAACACCGTGCAGAAGCTTTTTGGCTATTTTCAAATCAAACAGCATTTTTCCTGTCTTTATCTTATACTTAGTAAGGGCAACTTTAAGTGCTTCTACCGAAAGAACTGCACAATGAGCTTTTATTTTTGGTAAACCTTCCAAAAAATCCTCTACATCCTTATATGTTATCTTATCAGCTTCTTCTATTGTTTTCCCCTTTGCAAGCTCGGTTACAGCTACGCTTGTAGCAATATTGGCTGCACATCCGTAAGATTCAAAAGTAGCCTTTTCTATCACATCATTTTCTATTTTAAGATAAAGTTTTATCATATCTCCGCATGCAATGCTTCCAACAGTTGCTACTACCGTGGCATCTTCAAGCTTACCAGCATTTTTTGGATTTCTAAAAAATTCCATTACCTTTTCGGAATATCCAATCTTCATATCTCGCTTAATAAATCTTAACCAAATAAAACAAATAAAAAACATAAGATATAAAAACAAAAGAAAACCTTAAATGTTCTGCCTGATAATCTCCTTAAGCTTCTCCTCGGTATATTCTTTGACTATCTCATCGAGACTTGGATTTTCTACGATAACCTTTGAATTCACAATCAAGGCTGGAGCTCCTTTTACTTCCTTTACTTTTTCAGAGAAATTTAAAACTCTTACTGTGACTTCTTCTTCAACATCTTCCAAAACCTCGGATAGAGCTTTAAACACATTTTTTGTAAGCTCTACACACCTCATTCCAGCTGGCTTGTTTCTGTATATTACGATTTCCACATCCTCACCTCCTTAATAAAAAAATCAGTTAAAAGCATAGAACAAAGTCACTCTTTAGAACAAAGTCGCTGTAGAATGTTGTTGGATCTGCAATCTTTACTCCCTCTATGAAGTCCTCATCTTTAAACTCGAAAACATCCCTGTTAAGAGGACATGCAAAGAGAAGTGCACCCTCCATTAAAAGCATTGTTACAAGCTCCTCTGCACTCGGCAATCCAAGCTCCTCCATCCTCTTTAATGTTCTTTCCTGAACTTCCTTTGGCATGTCGGGCAGACACTTAAGTTCTTTAATATATTTCTTATGAACAGCTTTTATTCCTCTTGAACCGAAGAAAAGAACTACTTCTGCTCCTTCTCTCAGTAAGCTGAGGGCAGTCATAAGTCCATTGAAAACCTGACAAAGCTCTTCATTAAAAATAAATACAGTAACTTTTTTCTTCATATTTTTCACCAATACATCCTATAAACTTAACATC
>JALTZZ010000022.1 GCA_027051165.1 archaeon
GCCTCTTGAGCCTTGCAAGTATATCTTCTATTATCTTCTGCTCCCTCCTAAAGCTCTCAAACTCTGCCCTTAAATTGCTTATCTCCATAGTAAGCTCGTCTATCCTCGTATTCGTCTCGTCTATGCGCCTGTTTGTCTCATCTATCCTTGCATTCAAACTCTCGTTTATCTTGTCTATCTTGGCGTTTGTCTCATCAATTCTTGCGGTTAGATCGGCGTTTACTTTGTCTATCTTAGCGTTCAAACTCTCGTTTATTTTGTCTATCCTTGCGATCAGATCTGCATATATTCTGTCTATCCTTCTATTGGTTTCGTCTATACGCTTGTTCAGATCGGCGTTCACCTTATCAATTCTTGCGTTAGTTTCGTCTATTCTAATCTGAAGGTTTTCTACAACGTTCTTTATTCTCTCAACATCTTTCTTAATATCGCTGAATAAAAGCATTAATATCTCTTCATCCGTTAGCTTCTTTCCCTCTTCTATTTTCTTAATTATCCTTTTAACAGCCTCGTTAATCACGGCTGAGAGTATATCCTCCATTCACACCACCAAGCTATGTAAACACCTTTTCCTCAAGCTTTCCGTTAAAAATAAAAAATATCTTAACATGAGTCAATCAATATAATTATCTTTGTTTAATCTCCTTATTATTTCATCCTTCAGTTCATCAATTCCTATTTTTTCCTTCGCAGAGACTTTTATGCATTTTCCTAAAATTTTTTCTTTTTCAGCAATGTTATTTTCATTTGATATATCAATTTTATTTAAAACATAGAGATAAGGTATTTTATCAGCCCCTATTCTTATTAGAGTATCCTCACATACCTTCTTTTTTCTGAGAAACTCTTTAAAACTATCACTTGCATCAAAAACGAGGAGAATCATGTCGGAATATAGAATGTCCTTAAGAGTAGCTCTAAATGCATATATAAGCTCATGAGGAAGATTTCTTATGAACCCTATTGTATCATTGATAAATACATTTTCTCTTGCTTTAAGCTTTGAAGTTTTTGTTGAAAGTGTTGTAAAAAGCTCGTCTTTAGCTTCTTTATTTGAACCTGTGAGGACGTTCAGCAAAGAGGTTTTACCAACGTTTGTATATCCTACAAGAGAAACAACCTTTCCTATCTCTTTTCTCCTTTTTTCATACATTTCTACTCTATTTTCGAATTCTTTAAGTTCTTTTTCTATTCTGCTTATTCTTTTCTTTATTTCCTTGATAGTGCTGTTTATTATGTATTCACCGCTACTGCCAAATCCGGGATGTTCAGCTTTAACTTTTCTTCCCAAAGAAAGCTTTATATATGGTATTTTACGCTTGAGTCTTGCAAGCTCTATCTGCAGCTTAGCTTCTCTCGTTTTTGCGTGCTTTTCAAATACGTTTAAAATTAGGTCAAACTTGTCAATAACCGGAATTTTTAGTTCTTCTTCAAGGTTTAAAATTTGTCTCGAATTAAGAAAGCTTTCAAATACAACCAAATCTATGCTATCTCTCGAAATATATTCCTTTATCTCTCCGAGCTTTCCTCTTCCTATAAAGAATTTTGGATAAACTCTTCTATGGCTAAAGACCTTTTGAACGTTGTATCCGCACGTCTTAGATAGGCTTACAATTTCATCTGCTCTCTCCTTAAATTCCGAGCCTTTTCTTACAACTACAATGCAGTCCACATAAATAATAAAAAAGTTGCTGATAATAAAATAAACTGAAAAAACTATTTAACCTTTAGCTACTCCTATTGGTCTCATTTTTGCTACAATTATAGATATACCAGCTCCGTGTGTGCTTTCAACGACAAAGCTAACGTCCTTATATGCACCCGGAGCCTCTTCAGCAACAACCGGCTTGCTTGCGGCTCTGACGTATATACCTTTGTTTGCAAGCTCCTGAATTATTCTCTCACCCCTATAAACACGCTTAGCTTTTGCTCTGCTCAGCACTCTGCCAGCTCCGTGGCACGTTGATCCAAAGCTCTCCTCCATGGCTTTATCTGTTCCAACCAAGAGAAAGCTTGCCCTTCCCATATCACCGGGTATAATGACTGGCTGTCCATATTTCCTGTAAGCCTTAGGTATCTCCTCCCTTCCCGGACCAAAGGCTCTTGTAGCACCTTTTCTGTGGACGTAGAGCACCATCTTTTTTCCATCTACCTCGTGAACTTCTCTCTTGGCAACGTTGTGTGCGACGTCGTAGACTGTTCTCATACCCAAGTCCTCTGCACTTGTTCTAAATATTTTTTCGAAGCTTTCCCTAACCCAGTGCGTTATGCACTGCCTGTTCGTAAATGCGTAGTTAACCGCTGCACACATTGCTTTATAGTAGTCCTCAGCCTCCTTGCTGTTAACCGGTGCGCACACAAGCTCCCTATCTGGAAGCTTTATTCCATATTTTCTAACAGCCCTCTCCATAACTTTTAAGTAATCTGTGCACACTTGATGCCCTAAACCGCGTGAGCCCGTATGCACCATTACGGTTATCTGTCCTTCCTGAGTAATTCCAAACGCCTTCGCAATCTCTGGCTCATATATCTTCTCTACAACCTGAACCTCTAAGAAGTGGTTACCTGAGCCCAATGTTCCGAGCTGAGGTGCTCCTCTCTTCTTTGCAAGATTGCTAACTTTGCTCGGATCTGCATCCTCCATGTGTCCGTTCTCCTCTATGAACTCGACATCCTCATCCCAGCCGTATCCTCTCTCAACCGCCCACTTAACACCTCTTGCAAGAACCTCGTCGAGCTCGCTGATACTTACCCTTATTTTTCCTGTGCTACCTACACCGCTTGGCACGTTTACAAATATAGTGTTTATAAGATCCTTTATTTTCGGCTTAACGTCGTTTATCGTTAAATCCGTTCTCAAAAGCCTGACACCACAGTTTATATCGTAGCCAACTCCACCCGGGCTTATGACACCATTTTCAGCACTAAAGGCTGCTACACCACCTATTGGAAATCCGTATCCGTAGTGAATATCAGGCATTGCTATTGAGTATTTTACTATACCGGGTAAGCATGCAACATTTGCGAGCTGTTCAAGAGCACCCGGCTCTACTTCATCAATAATTTTTTTTGTTCCATAAACTCTCCCACTAACGTTCATGCAACCTTTAACACCTTTGGGCAGCTCCCATAGATAGTCATGAATCTTTCTCAATCTATCCTTCATAGTCTTCACCTATCAAATTTCTTTTTAATGTAATTCTTTAAAATTCACGGTAATGAGGTTTATTAAAACATTGCTCTCGATAACGATTGGCATAATAATTGCAAACCTTCTAATTGAGATGAAGCTAAATAAATACTTTGAAAAGATATTAAAACCTTTTATAAGATTCAGCAAGCTTAGGTCGGAGATATGGCTGGGCGTGTTTACAAGGATTTTAAGCCCATACGCTGGTTATGAGTTTCTTCATAGACTGTATGTAAAAAGAAAAATAAATGAAAGAGAGATCATTGTTATAACTCTTATAACACCTTTTCCTTATGAAGTAATGAGGATTGTGAACTATTACTTTCCAATAGTGATTCCTCTGCTTGGATTTTCGCTTGGGATAAAGTATATGATCCTGAAATTGATATCATCTTTTATTCAGACATCTTCTGCTCTCATATATGCAAGGTTGTTTATAAAGGATAGAGAGCTTGAGAAAGGTGGAAATATAAAGCTTGAGAGCTATCAAGAAGAATTTCAAAGAAAAATAAGTAGAGCACTCAAAAATTCTTTTAAAACATTAAAAAAGATAGTTCCAATTTTTACAGCAACAATGATAGCTGTTTATGTTTTGGACTATACCGGAGCAATGAAATCTATATCTCAGATTTCTAAGCCAATAACAGATATTCTATCTCTACCCGGAGAATCGAGCATTATTATTGCAACTCAGTTTATAAATCTTTTCGCCGGCTATGCTCTGGCTGGAGAACTTTTTAAAAAAGGAACAATTGGAGAAAAAGAAGCTCTAACAACTCTGGCTGTTGGACTAATGATAACTCTTCCGAGAATCTTTCTTCAATCAACTCTGCCTATAGTTGCAAGCCTCTTTAATAAAAGACTCGCACTTAAAATAATACTGACTAAGATATCCGCTGAGGTTGTTTCCATAGTCGTTGCCCTACTTGTTCTTCTTCAGGTTATTTAATGATTATTTAATAATTTTATTAAAGCTTAACTAAGACTTAAAAAAATTTAAATTATATAAAGAAAAAGAGAGAAGAGGAAAGAGGTGGTAGAATGTGGGAGGAAGAAGATGAAAAAAAGTATAGAGAAAGGAGAGTTTTTGCGGGAATATTTTTGTTGATGCTTATAGCTTTTGCCTTCGTTCTCTCAGCGGTTTATACCGTTGATCAGACGGAGATGGCGGTTGTAAAGCAGTTCGGAAAGGTTCACAAGATAACTGGTCCGGGCTTGCACTTCAAGATTCCCGTAATACAGACCGTAGATAAATACTATGTTGGTGTAAGGACTCTTAATTTAGTCGGAAAAGAAGATGTCGTGGCTCTGAGCAACGACGGCTTGGAGATACACATGGACATAAGCGTTCAGACGGCTATAAAGCCGGAGATTGTTGAAACGATAGCAAAGACTTTCAGAAATCCGCAGTATCTCGAAACTTGGAAGATTGCAACCGTTAGAGCTACAATAAGAGATGTAATAGCGAAGTATCAGGCTACCGATCTATACGGTGAGAAGAGAAAGAGTGTTGAAGCCGATATAACGAGGGAGCTTGAGAAGGAGCTCAGCAAATACTACTACGTTAAAGCTGTTTGGATAAGGAAGATTACACTGCCCCAGAGAGTTAAGGAAGCCATCGAAGCTAAGATACAGGCACAGCAAGAGGCGGAGAGAATGAAGTATATCGTTCAGAGGGAAAAGCTCGAAGCTGAGAGGAAGAAGGTTGAAGCCGAGGGTATAGCTCAAGCAAACGCAATTATAGGCGAAAGCTTGAGAAAAAACCCAGAATACATACAGTGGTATTTCATGAAGTCCTTAGAGGAGATGGCAAAGAATCCGAACACAATTTTCTTGGTTGTCCCTATACCGAGCAGCTACTTCGGCTGGCAGGGAAATTTAACACAGATTCCGCAGATACCTGTGATAATACAGCCTCAGCCTTACAGAAACCTCTCCTAAGTTTTTTATTTGAATTTTTACAGCTTTATTTTTTTAATAGTTTAAAGGGTCTGCCTTCATAAATTCCCTTAAAACACTTGTTGCATAACTTCCTTTTTTTAAGAAAAATTTAAAAACTACGGTATTGTCAAGAATATTATAATCTATATCCGTCTCTATGTATGCATCCCTTTTTATTCCCTTTGAGCTTACCTCTGGGAAGGATTTTACTCTAAAGCTTTTTAAATCTATATCTTCTTCTTCCAAAACTTCGAGCTCATATTCGCTAAGATCTTCTTTTTTTGTTTCGTATCCAAAAATATTTATCTTTTTCCCAACAACTTTTCCATCATTCTCAATAATTTTGCTCAAAACTCTATTAAATAAGTAGCTTTGATATGCATGAACAAAGAGCTTCATCAAGTTTTTTGGAAGCCTTCTAAATGCACCCACATAATCTCTCGGATACTTGGAGAGATGCTCAAGCATTATAATTTCGTATCTTAATCTTTTTGGAAAAATTTTTAAAGCTTGCTTGTAGTCCATTGTTTCTTGCAAAAACTTCCTCGCCTCTTTTGCATCCTCTTTTTCATTCTCAAAAGGTTTAGCTAAATATATCATAGCAGCCTCCTTAAAGTTCCCTCTAACGATTTCCCTTCCAACCAAGTGCGTATTCGGTCTTATCGTTCCGAATCTCTGGTATGCAAAATAGTTGGGTATTCCCCTCTCGTAAAGCTCTTCGAGAATCCTTTCTATATTATTTAAGTTTTTTGCATTCCTAACAACTATTTTAAATCTATTTCCCAATGCAGAGCCAATTTTGATTCCAGAGTTCGATCTAAAGGTTTTGATAATTTTTATGTTTCCAATCTTTTCTCTTCCCTTAAGCTTCTCCTCGATTTTTCCGTTTCCGTATATTGATATGTATTGCCTTGCGACAGCTCTTTTATCTTTATTCCCAGCGAAAGATATCCTCTTCTGGGAAATGTTGAGAAATCTTGAAATTTCTCTTACAGCAGAATTTGTATCTATGTTATACTTCTCTATTAGGACTACAAGAAAATCCCCTTTTTCATCTTCTTTTTCCTCAGCAACCTCTTCAACAAAAAAATCTTCAACCCTTTCTCTAAGCTTACCTCCAATTCCATTTGTAGAGCTTATGTAAAATTCCATTCCGAGAAATCTGTCTATGAAGTATGGACTTCTCTTAGGCATGATCTTTTACCTTTTTAAGTTTTGAAACTTTTTCCACGAACTTTTCAAGAACTGCTTTCCTATAGCCTTCGACAAACTTTATCGAACCAGCTACTTCATGTCCGCCACCATCTACTCCAGAGTTTGGAACCTCGCTTTTTATCTCGTCAACGATCTTGTTAAGGTTGAATCCGTATTCGCTTGCGATATCACTTGTAGCCCTTACAACTGCAAAATCCTTTCCATATCCAATCGTCATTACGTATTTTTCATACTTCTTAACCATTTCATCGTGAACCAATCCGCAGGTCTTACCAGCTGCTGGAAACGTGAATTTGAAAGAATGCATGTCTAAATCTATCGTGTTTACAACTATGCCGTTGCTTAACCTAACGCTTTTCGTATTTGGAAGCGTGGCTAACAGTTGCCTTTCCTTTGCAGCCATTGCTTCTTCATAAACCGCGTCTAACAGCTTTCTGTGCCTGTCAAGCCTGTTCAGTGCAAGCAGATCTTCTATTAACGTCTTTCCATCGAGAAATCTTAAATAATATGCCTCGAAGTCTATGCTTTCGGCAATTTTCATAAGGTATTCTTCATCATATCCTTTTTCTTCTGCTATTTTTAAGTAGAGATCTCTCTCCTTTGATTCCACCCTATCAGCTACGCATGAAACCGCTGGAAGATGCTTTATCTTATCGCTTATGCTTGGATTTATAAACCTCGCTATTTCCGTAGCTATAGCTCCGCTGGGCAGGTTGTAGTCGTAACCAACTAAATAGGGATTTACGTGGAGATCAACATATTCATCAATCTCCGCTCTGCCATTTTTAATCTCTCCCGGATAGTGGTGATCTATTACAATGACTTTGCAGCCATAGACCTTAACCTGCTTCACCGCTGGAACGTCTTCTCGCGTAGATCCGTTATCAACAAGAATTATTAGCGGCATCTTCTGCCCAAACCTTCTCGCATCTTCATGTGCATAGTCTAAGTCTTTTACGACATCCTCAAGCTCGTAGAACGGTGCTCTACTCGGTGAACGCTTGTAGTAGTGCCACTCAGCCTCAGGATCCGGGTTGTATTCCCTTATTAAGGGAAGTATAGCCTGCTCTAAGGCAATGCCACCAACGTAGCCGTCTGCATCTGCATGATGCCTTATTAATATCGGTGTATTGGTAATTATTGCCTTTTTAATTTCCTTTGCTACCGCAAAAATCCTCTCTTTAAGCTTGTTTAGAGCTTCGCTCTCTACCAGAAATCCGATATCCTCTGGCTTTGATTTCTCTTCAATAGCCTCTTCTACGACCCTCTTAAGCTCAACGTATTCACTGCCCCTCGGCTTCTCAACAGTTTTTACATCTATAATAAGTCTATCTCTAAGTATAACCGTCCCAACTACATATACTACGTCGTCTACATCTACATTTATGTTCTTAAAGGATACAGCATCTATAGAACCAGTTTCATCGAGAATTGTTATTGATACAGGCTTGCTTCCCTTCACTCTCGTTACTATCCCACCTATCTTTACAACTTTATTCAGATTCTCTATGCTTATTTCATTAATCCTTGTCCTCTCAAGTTCTTTTTTGTATATGTATATAGTAAAGTTTTTTAAATCTACAAGGTCAAGATCAAGCTTTCTTTCGAGAGGATTCACGCTTCTAACCCTAACAAAGACCTCATCGCCTATATTAATAGGCTTAAATGCATGCCTCTTCTTTATTAAACCAAGGATATTTGAATTTATTTCTATAAAAAAACCGATCTTTTCTACTCTTTTAACCTTTCCTATAAAAATTTTTCCAAGCATCGGAGCTAAATCCTCATAATCTATGGAGTCGTCAGCCTGATATACAACATTTTTCTTTTTCTCGCACTCCAAGCAGATGTGAACAATAGCGTTAGGTGATATTTCTCTATTGCAGAAGTCGCAGAAAATCATTTCCCCGGTTCCTTCACACTTTTTGCATATTTCCTCTTTCTTCTTTTTTTCTCCATTCTCTTCAACTTCAACGATCACCCTACCGCTGCCTATGCATACTCTGCATTTGCCCTTCATTTAACCAAGCCTCCATGAATTTCTCATAACTACATAATAGCTTTCTTAAGCTAATTTATTTTTTCGCTGTTGCTAAGACCTTTAAGGATGGTGGACGGAAATGTTTGCTATTGATAAACATGCCAAGACTAATAGGAATGTTTCCGATGACGTCCCCTTTGGGAAAGAGCCGAGCGGTAAACATAGCCCATGCCTTAACGAGAGGCTTGAGATAAGCGAGCCGTGAACCCCCGAACTCCCGCATGAAGCCTCAGTTGTAAAGGCGGGTAGAACGGGAGTAGCCCTTATAAGGGGCAGTTCACTAGAAAATAAAAAGTGAAATTATGTTCCAAGCTCCCAGCTTGAAAGGTATTTTTTCTGTTCCTCTGTGAGCTCGTCTATCTCTATACCCATACTTTTTAGCTTTAACCTCGCAACTTCTCTGTCTATCTCTTCTGGAACTTTATACACCTTCGGTTCAAGCTCTTCTGCTTTTTTAACAATAAATTCGCATACGAGAGCTTGATTAGAAAAGCTCATATCCATAACGCTTGCCGGGTGCCCCTCTGCTGCAGCAAGGTTTACAAGCCTTCCCTCAGCAAGCAGAAAGATTCTTCTACCGTCTTTAAGCACGTATTCGTCAACGTTATCCCTAATCCTCCTCTTTTTAACAGAAAGCTTTTCAAGGGCTTCTATATCTATTTCAACATTAAAATGTCCGCTATTTGCTAATATTGCTCCATCTTTCATTACTTTAAAGTGTTCCTCTCTTATAACACTTTTATTCCCAGTTACAGTTACAAAAACATCACCAATCTTTGCGGCTTCTATCATGGGCATGACTCTGTAGCCATCCATAACGGCTTCTAAGGCTTTAAGCGGATCTACCTCTGTAACGATAACGTTTGCACCCATTCCTCTCGCACGCATTGCCAAGCCTCTTCCGCACCATCCATAGCCGGCAACGACGAAGTTCTTTCCAGCAAGTAGTATGTTTGTAGCCCTTAAAATACCATCTATTGTGCTCTGCCCGGTTCCGTATCTGTTGTCAAAAAGATGCTTTGTTTTTGCATCGTTCACAGCTATTATTGGATATTTAAGTGCTCCGCTTCTTTCCATGCTCTTAAACCTTATAACCCCTGTCGTGGTTTCCTCCGTTCCTGCTAAGATTTCGTCGAGGAGCTCATTTCTCTCCTTGTGCACAACCGCTGTTAGATCACCACCATCGTCCATCGTTATATTCGGCTTTATATCCAGTGCTTTGTGTATGTTTTCGTAGTATTCCTCTTTGCTCTCTCCACGCACCGCAAAAACTTTTATGCCGGATTTTACGAGAAAAGCCGCTACATCGTCCTGCGTGCTCAGGGGATTGCTTGCACAAAGCGCAATATCTGCTCCAGCACTCTTTAAAACAAGCATTAAGTTAGCGGTTTCACTTGTTACGTGTAGACATGCTGCAATTCTTTTTCCTTTCAGCGGTTTTTCCTTTTCAAACTTCTCTTTTATAAGATTAAGAACATTCATCTGATATCCTGCCCATTCTACTCTCAACTTTCCCTTTTCAGCAAGATTTATGTCTTTTATCCTGTAATCCATGAAACCACCTAAATGATTATTTGGCAGTAAATTATTTAAACATATGCTTATTAATAGTTTATTATGGAAATATTTGAAATAGTCGGAAAATTCTCAGTTGCGGTAATAACAACAATATTTTTCTTAATAATCCTTACAATAATCCTTGGAATATACTCAATAAAAAGAAATAAGCTTATAATGCCAAGATTGCTTCTATTTACACTCGACAACTTTTATTCGCAGATAAAAAAGATATCGAGAATTTTTGGAGTAAGCGATAAAATCATAGATCTTATAGGAGTTGAAGTAAGAAACAAGCTAAATGAGCAGAGATTTGCAAAAATACCAGTTAAAGATAGAATAATGGTTGTTCCTCAGTGCCTAAGAAGCCTTAAATGCCCAGCAAGGTTAAATTCGAAGCACGGAATAGAGTGCAGAGAATGCGGTCTCTGCATAATAAAGAATCTCAAAAAGATAGCCGAAAATCTCGGATACAGATTCTTCATTGTGCCCGGTGGGAGCTTTGTTGAAAGAATCGTTAAAGAATTAAGACCAAAAGCCGCCTTAGGTGTTGCTTGTGTTCATGATCTGAACGAAGCTATGAGGAATCTTGCAAGAGTAGGTATAACAGTTTTGGGAGTTCCGCTTATAAAAGATGGCTGTATAGAAACCGAAGTTGACTACAAAAAAATTATAAAAACAATGACGCTTGGATTAAACATAAAATCAATCAACGCTCTACTTGGAAAAGGGGGCAAGTGTGATAGCTCATGCAAGAGCTGTTCATCACAGACAACCACATCCACATAGACCTTAAGAGGGGCGAAGGATTAAAAGCGGCTAAGAAGTTCTACAACAGCGGCGGAAGATGCATGATCTTAGTGAATAAATTAGTTAAGGATATAGGCTTAGAGCCAAACAGTGTAGAAAATTTTGAGAGATTATACAACTTCACAATAAAAACGGCTAAAAAGATCAGAGAAAATATAAAAATAAAGGTTTTCGTTGTCTTAGGTGTTCATCCAGCAGAGCTCTACCAGATGTATACAAAGCTCGGAGAAAGGGGCATAGAAATTGCAAAAGAAGCTCTAATTCTTGCATCGAAAAAAGTAGAGAATGGAGAGGCAGTTGCAATAGGTGAGGTAGGATTTCCCCATTTTGAAGCACCAAAAAAAATTATAGAAGTTTGTGCTGATTTTCTAAGATTTTCATTTGAAATTGCAAAAGATATTGACTGTGCTGTTCAGCTTCACACGCAGAGCTTGAACAAGAAAGGTTATAAATATCTTGCAGAACTCGCAAAATCAGTAGGCTTTAATACAAACAAGCTCATAAAGCACTTTGCAAACCCATATATAAAGTTCTGCGAGAAGCTGGGGATAATGCCGAGCATAATAGCAAGCGAGAAAAATATAAAAAAGGCTCTCTTAGAGGGTAAGAGATTTTTGATGGAGAGCGACTATATAGATGATCCCAAGAGACCCGGAGCGGTAACCGGTCCAAGAAGCGTTCCAAGAGTAACAATAAAACTTTATAAACAAGAAATCTTAAGCGAAGACGATATAGAAAAGATGCACAAGGATTATATTTCAAAAATCTACAATGTTGACCTTGACTGATCCTTAATTTTCTCCAAAACTATTCCTACCTCAGCAATTTCGCTTGCATCCCTTTTTACGGTTACGCATTCCCCAAGCTCCCTCTCCCTATCTACTGGATAAGAGCCAAAGAAAACGATCATAGTGCTGCTGTCTATGTCCTTAAAATTGATCTCTTTTTCTACGTCATCTGTAACCAAGTATATTTTTTTTGGTTTTAAAAGCTCAACAGCATCAAAGATGTCCTTTACTATAAGGACTTTTTTATTCTTTTCAAAAGCTAATCTGCTTACATACGGTATTCCACCCTGAGCAGCAACTCCTGTAGCTTTTGAAACAACAAACAAATCTACATCGTAAGCAAAAACTGTTCTTGCAAATTCTTCGAGCTTTATTTGGCTATGGACGTTGTGATACACTACTATCATCTATCTCACCTCTATACCGTTCTTCTCAGCAATCTCTATGAAAGCATTTGCAACATATTCTATCTGCTCCCAAGTTAATCCGTAGCAGTTTATTTTGAAGTGTTTCGTAAGCCCTGGCTGTATTCCTATAATTTTTCTCTTTTTAAGCTCTTCATACAAGAAGAATCCTTTTCTCTTATGCTTCTTTGATACCTCGAAAAATGATAGTGATTCTATGTGGAAAAGTGTATGGTTATGCGGGTCCTGTCCAAGAAGCTTAATACCATCTATTCTTCTCAGCTGATCTATTAGATACCTCGCCTTCTTTACCTCCTCGTCCCAGTGCTTAACCCTTTCAACAACCCTTGGAAAGCTTGCCATCATTGTTATTATGGGTGCACCCATTACTGTGCAACCGAGAAGCTCAACCTCTTTGACCTTAAACATTCTTCCGCTTACATCACCTTTTACCTTAGAGGTTCTAAATACAACATCTGCATATTCATCTGTTGTTGCTAAAATGCCTGTTGGAGCAGATGCAGCAAAGCTTTTATGCCCAGAACCTACTATAAAATCTGCTCCAAGTTTTTTTCCATCTATCGGCATTACTCCAGCTGTATATGCACAGTTAAGAACAAATGGAACTCCATATTTTCTGCATGTTTTTGCCACTTTTTCTGCATCGTTCAGATTTCCGTAGAGATAGTCCACATGCGTAAGCAGAACAGCCGCTACGTTGTCTTCTCCCACTTCTTCTATTTTTTCTTTATATTTTTCAAGAATAATCTCGAACTTATCGTATCCCGTATTTTCAACTTCCTTTATCTTCTTCCCGCTTGCCTCCGCTGCTACGTAGCTCGTATAGTGGGCAAGGGAATCTATTATAACGTATTCCCCTTCAAGGGAGTTGAATATCATCCTCTTTGCTTGCCTTGCTCCCGGGGTTATTCTCGCAACATCCATGTTTAAAAACTCCGCCAAATCTTCGTAAAACTGCTTTATAGGAGGTTTTGTTATTAGATCAAGCCTTCCCTTTAGGCAGAAATCACAAACGCTGTATCCGTCTGCAAACTTAACTATGGCTTTCCTTGCTTCTGGTGTTAAAACTCCGCCTCTCTGTATAGGATTTAAATTTATATAGTTCTCCTCAACATCTCTAAATAGGTTCTTATATAAATCTAAGTTCATAATTTAAGCTCCTTTTTAATTTTTTCAAGTTTTTTATTTATTCTTTCAATCTTTTTGGATACATATTTCTTTTGCTCATCACTAAGCTCATGCTTCGGCGCGGTTTTCCTTAAGACCTCCAATATATCTATAAGATGATCTATAGCTTCAAACACTTCACGCATTTTAACCACTTTTTAGATTGTTAATCTTTCTGAATAGTAGGCAATGAGACCATTGTTAATAATTTTGATATTAATGCTTGTTGCTGCATGCACATCTGGCAATAAAGAATACAAGGAAGAAACAAGTGAAAATTCTTTTGGAAAAATGGCTGTTCCAAATATAACACTATACTACTTCTATTCACCTACATGTCCAAACTGCATTGCTATAGAGCCTTATATGGAGTATATGATAAATAAAAGTATGCTTAAATACGTCCTCTGCAATGTAAAAGAATTCGAAAACTGCTCTAAGGATAGCAAAAAAATAGGAAGAGTCGTAGCAGTTGAACTTTACAAAAAAACTGGTGTTCTTTCAATTCCAACACCTACACTCGTTATTCTTGAAGGAAAAAATGCAACGGTATTCTTGGGCAGAGATCAGGTCTCCCACATGGATAAATATCTCTACGAAAAATACAATCTAACAACCTTTTTCATAAAATTTGGCGATAAGGTTTATAAACCAAGCGACTGTATAGACTGCCACGTATCAAAGGGCTTGGGAGAGCCGAGCAGTTTTACATGCTCAGCGTGCTGCCACAGGATAGGTGCTGAAGGAGAGAAGGCAGACATAAGCATTTCACTTAGATAGAAGATTTTCAAAGAATTTAAGAGAGATAAGAAGAGATAAAAAGCCTATTGCGGTATAAATAGCAACGGGATTCAGCCAGATTGGTTTAAGAAGCCACCACATGTTGGCAAGCGATTCTCCGCTTAAAGCAGCGGTAATAAAGAATGGATTTAAATGCCTTGAAAAAACACCCTCAAGTTCTCTTGGAACTTTATCGCTGATTAAAGCGTCTATAATAAACGATCCTATCAGAAAGAAGATTACAAACCCATAAGCTAAGGCATTGGAAGCATATATCCTTTTGAAGATGAGCGATATGAGCAAGGAAAGCGATGCAAGACCAAAAGATACGCTTAAAGCTATTGTGAGTGATATAAGAATGTCGTTTGGGGATGTTCCACCAAAGAGGAATCCAAGGCTTAAAAACGGGAGTGTGGGAATGATAAGAAGGAAGACAAGCATAAGAGCTGAGAGAAGCTTTCCAATAACGATATCCCATGCTCTCAGCGGAGTAACTATAAGCAATTTAAGTGTTTTTCTCTCATTTTCAAGGGATATTGTTGCACTTGCTATTGGAGGACTTAAAAAAACAGATATAGACAGCATTATAAATGTTGACATAGCTAAGATATCCCTACCGTTTGTTGGCATGGCTAAATAAAGAACCGCAAGCAGAAACAGCAAATAGAACGTTAAAACTGCAAAAGGCTTGTAGCCCCTCATCATCTCCCTAACTTCCTTTAAAACTATCTCTATCACTCAATCACCCCTAACTATCTTGATGAAGACGTCCTCTAAGCTCGGTTGCAATACTTCTTTGAACTCAACTATCTCTCCATATTTTGCAATTTCTCTTAGTAAAAGAGGGATTTTTTCTTCATCTTCTGAGAAATCGAATTCTATTATGTTATCCTTAGTTTCTATATCCTCTACACCCTCAAATTTCTCAAGAATCTTTAAAATATTCTCTTTACCCTTAATAAACTTTATCGAATATCTCCTCTTCTTATATATCATTTTGTATATTTCATCCTTAGAACCTTGTGCAACGAGTTTTCCTCTGTCTATAATTCCTATACTTGTGCATACATCCTCAATTTCTTTTAATATGTGCGAAGATATAAATATCGTTTTATTCTGCTTTCTAAGCTCTTTTAATATAGCTTTAAATTCGATTCTTGATTTCGGATCTAATCCAGAAGCTGGTTCATCTAATATAAAAACATCGGGATCGTGCATCAGAGTCTTTGCTATACACAGCTTCTGCTTCATCCCCCTGCTCAGTTCATATATAAAGCTGTTTTTCTTATCCTCAAGTCCCACCGCTTCTAATACCTCTCTTATCTTTTTCTTAGTCTCGTTTTTATCCATCTTATAAGCTCTTGCAAAGAAATCCAAGTATTCCCAGACCTTTAAATTCTCGTAGAGTCCAAAGAAGTCCGGCATGTATCCGATTATCTCCCTAACCTTTTCAGCTTGAGAAACGACACTATAGCCGTTTATATACGCATCTCCTTTAGTAGGCTTTATAACTGTGGCGAGTATATCAATTGTTGTAGTTTTTCCGGCTCCATTTGGACCTATAAATCCAAAAATTTCTCCTTTTTTTATTTTTAAGTTTAAATTATTTAGTGCAAGGACATTACCATAGAACTTTGTTAGATTTACTATTTCTATAATTTTTCCACCTCCAGCATTATTTTAGGCAGCAAAACGTGCTCTATTTTTCCAATATTATTTCCGCTATACGAAAATTTAAGCTTTATTACTCCGTTTAAATATCTTTCTGCATCAACTTCAATTTTATCTGCTTTAATTTCATCCCAGACTCCTTCACGCCAGTTGAAAATCCAAACCCTCAAGCCTTCTTTGTGCATAAAATCTAAGGTAATTTTGCTTATATTTGCACCGTATATGCTTAATATAGGCTCTGCAACTGCAATAAATGTTCCTTCGTCTATTTCAACGCTTGTGCCGTGAAATCTGAAAAATCCGGCATCCACGTATGGAATCCTGTAAATTACGCCAAAATTATATTTTCCGGAGAAGCTTACGTTGTTTATGTAATATATAATTCTATATCTCGTCTTTTTTGTGAAGTTCTTTCCAGAAATCCCCACGCCAGTATCGAGGTCAATGTATCCAGATATTCTCGGCTCCATGCTCTCCATCGGAGGGGGTGGTATATCACCGATATTCATCGGCTCGAATGCTCTTATAGGCTTATATCTCTCCTCGAAGGAAGCGTTAAAAGATAATTCTGTTATGTTGCCAAGATGTTTATACACGGTGTAGCCAGTAAATACAGCGTTTGAAAGCGGAATACTGCTGTTTATATATCCGTTTATTTCTTTTCCGTTTATATAAAGGCTGGAATTTATATTAAAGCTTTTGTTCAAAACAAAAATATTTCTGTATCTTTTTGAGCTCCACATGTAAAACGTATCCATAAATCCGTCTTCGTAAACATCCAGCTTCTTTTTCTCAAAGCTTATTCTCGCTAATCTGCGGACATCTGCACTAACGAAGTTTTTTTCCTTTTTTGGTGTATATATCGTTATTATCTGATCAACTAAAGCCTTATCTCCGCAAGGCACCACCGTTCCACTCTCATAAACCTCTAAGCTTCCGCTCGAATAAAGATAACCTATGGAATACGAAAGAAAGCTGAAGGCTACTGCTAAAGCCGGTATTGTAAACCAAGCGTATTCAAGCTTCTTCTTCCTTCTCAGAATTATGTAATTTACTGGACCGATGATGGCTATGTATATAATAAATAGGGCTGAAATGTATAGAAAGTCTATTTTTCTTCTTAAATCAACATATATCGGTGCATAGTTGGTTTCATAGTTTGACACGCTTAATACAAAATTTTCGAGCAAAAAGTCTATATCTCTTGTATTTGCGTAGAATATGTATCCATTACCAAACTTCACCTTAGATACGTTCTCATGTAACCTTTTTCCAGAGAGTTTGTGCGATATTAGCACGAGATTTCCTCCGAGGCATGCATACTCCTTAAGAGAATCTGTTAATTTTTTCGAAATTATGGCATCTGCAGAGCCGTATATTTTTCTTTCATCGAGATTTAATAAAATTATATTATTTTTTAAATTTTTGCTCAAATTTATTTTAACATCGCTAAGAACTATATATCTCCTAACCGGTATTGCATTTGCAACATATTTTACCGATCTACCACTTTCTTCTATTAAAAAAATCTCTATATCATTTTTAGGATCCTCTATAAATATTTCCATTTCAATGCTCTTGGATTCATAGGGCTTTAGGTAGATATCTCTATAAAAAACATAGTTTTTGCTCGGAATTTTTATTTTTCCGTAGAATTCTTTGTTGTCTTCATTTTTTAAATAGATTTTTATTGGTGTCCATGAATTAACTTTATAGTATCCAGAAAAACCGATTTCGGCACTTAACGATATACCGTAGGAATCCCCAATTAAGAAAATTAGACATGTAATTATTAAAACTTTTTTCATAACACAAAAAAATGTTTTAACATGATAAATTAATTGTTTTGAACGGCTATGTTTAAGAAGAAAAGCTTGCAAAAGAATGCAGAAATACTTCTACTACTTATATTTGCTGTGCCAACTATTATCCCGTTTTTGAATGTAGAATTCTTTTACAGCCACGATTCACTTCTTCACCTTGGAAGACTCGTGCTTTTCGACAACTATATAGAAGATGGTTGCATACATCCGAGATGGATACAAGAACTCGCCTACGGGCATGGTTTACCGATATTCAACTACTATCCTTCGTTTGTTTACTATCTTGGTGTGCTCTTTAATTTCATGGGAATTAGCATAAATAAATCTGTGCTGTTAATATTTATTTTAGGCTTTTTCCTCTCTGGAATTTTCATGTATCTCTTTGTAAGAGAAGTTCTTGGAAAATATCCAGCTCTTTTAGCCTCTGTTGCATATATTTACGCTCCCTATCACCTACTCGATGCCTACGTAAGAGGTGCTCTTCCAGAGTTTTTTGCATTTGTTTTTTTACCAGCAATATTCTATACTATTGTAAAATCAAGAAAGATTCTTTTTTCATTTTTCTATGCAATGTTTATTTTCTGCCACAACGTTTCAGCACTGATTGCGACACCTTTCATCGTTCTTTTTATCCTATTGCAAAAGGATAGATTAAAATTAATTCTTTACATGATTCTCGGATTAGGATTGTGCTCCTTCTATTGGATTCCAGCTCTCTTTGAGATTAATTACATATATCAAATACCAACGTTTAAATACAATGAACATTTTGTATTTGTATCTCAGCTCTTTGATTATAAGTGGGGATTTGGCAAAAGCGTTCCTGGAGCAGGAGATGAAATGAGCTTTCAAATTGGTGTTGTTTATTTATTGCTCTTTGCTGTTTTAATTGTGTTTTCTATCTTAAAAGGATACAGAGAAAGATACTTTGGATATTTTTTGTTTGTTTTTATTTTTTCAACATTTTTGACGACATATCTATCAGAGTTTATCTGGAATTTCATTCCTTTTAAAAATTTCATCCAGTTTCCATGGAGATTTCTATTTTTATCTGCATTTTCATTATCTTTCTTGATTTCATACCTTCCAAAATTCTTAAAAGAAAAAGAGAAAATATCTGCTTTTTTACTGTGCATATTAATAATTTTATATTCCTCACAGTTTATACAGATACTGCCAGCTGATGAAGAGGAAGTATCCCTCATAACAAACTATAAATATATAGAGAACTTGTATCCAACAGCAACCGTAGGGAAGTATGAGTTCCTTCCGATATGGGTAAAAAATTTGTATTCAAAGCATGAAAATATAGAGATAAAAAAAATTGGATGCAACAAATATATTTATACATTTTACTCCGAGAAGAGCAGGAAGGTTTCGCTACCTATCTTTTATTTTCCGGGCTGGCATGTGTATATAAACGGGGAAAAAGTAGATGCATTTCCAGATGAAAATGGATTTTTAAGCTTTTTCTCAATCAAAGGATACAATAATACATTAATAATATTTGAGGATACTATATTTAGGAAGTTAGGAAAAGCTATAAGCATTTTTTCGTTATTAATTGTTCTCTTCAAGTATATATACAACAGATATTCCATCTCTGTATGATGAATTCATTCTGCTCTTTAGATATATATCTAATGGGGAGTTTTTCTCTATAAGCAAAACTGAAACGTTGTATTTTTTTAGAACGCTTATCGGCTCTACGTTTAAACGATATATTTTGCTGTAAGTTTCGAGAAGATTTTGGTGAACGTCCGCTCTACCGTCTATGAATACCTTATATTTTGGGTAGAGATGGTATATGCAGAAGCCACCCCATCTGTATGTTGTGAATAGATTTTTTCCAAAGTCTTTTTGCTTAAGAAAATTCACCGCTCCATATGGATAATTATTATGAATAACGCTGTAATCCGGCTTAGATACATTAAGATATCCAAGGAAAGGTATTAATATGAATGAGAGACCTATAACGATTCCTATGTATATAGGCTTTTTTTCCCGTTCTATTGATAAAATTCTCGGATTATACTCAAGCAAGCCCTTGAATATCAGCGGGACTACGATAATAGCATAGAAAAGTTCATTTCTTACTGCAAACAATACTAAATGTGTAAACAGAAGGACTAAAATTTTTTCTCTCATATTTACTTTTGGAAAGGCTAAAAAGGAGAATAAGATCATAGCTTCAAGTATTGTTGGCTCATGAAAGCTTGGAGACTGCCACTCTGAGATAAATCTCGTATGAACGCTGTTCTTCGCATATTGAAAAGTGTATAGATATATTTTGTAGGTATATGGATTTATTAATGGAGATAGCAAAGATGCAAGCAGTATTCTGTTGTTTTTTTGAAAAAGATATATAGAGGAAACTATAATTCCCACGATAAAGCCACCGTGAAGGTTTGACCACAAAGCCAGAATTACTGGTATATATCTATACTTCTTGGATTCTATAAAATAAAGAAGCAAAGAAAGCATTAAGAGGGAGAAGAGGTGCGGTCTGTGGTTGAACCCTTTCTTTATCATGAAGATGATTAAAACCGTGCATAAAAATGCAAAGCTCTTTGGCATCATCTTAGATATTCTTAAGTATAATACAGATGATATCAAAAATACAAGTATGAACTGCAAGAGGATAACACCATTTATTCCAAAGTTCTTTTGAAAAAGGTATAGAAGAACCTGAGATAGCCATGAATGATCAATCCATTCCTTTCCTTCAGATGTAAATGAGAATATATCCTTTCTTAAAATTTCCTTTTTCTCCCAAATTATCTCCCCAGCTTTTAGGTGCCACCATACATCATAAGTTGATATTGGAATGTAAGCAAAATAAAAACATAAAAGAAAAAATGAAGAAAAAATTATTAAATCTTTATTTTTCAGCATCTAAAAAAAATAAAAAAAGTTTTTATGGACCGATGTTCTGAAGATTTTCTAAGAACTTATTTGTAACATATTCTGTTACGTTTGAAACATTTCCAGCAACAGCTTCAGCAGTTTCCTCTGCCTTTGCAGCACTCTTCTTAACGCTTCTCGAATATATTGTAAATACTATCACAGCTACTGCAATAATTCCGCCTATCAACATTATATATTCAAGGGCACCTTGGGCTCTACTCTCCTTAATAAACTTTTTTATCCTCTTCAGCAACATCTCTCACCCCCGTTTCTACCATGTAATTACATGCATCTTAGTTATATATAAAGGTTTTCTTTCGAGGAATAATAAGCAAAAATAAAGGAAAGTTATAGAAGTGATACAAGAATTTTGCAAGATATTGTCATCTTGATTATAAAATAATTTGCTCCTACAGCATTGATTGGTAGCTGAACAAATGTAACATGATTTTAAGCTTAAAAGCGAGAAATTCCAACAAAAAGGGTTATAAGAGCGAAATAATTTTTAAGTTCGAGTTTATTTTTGCTTTTTATCTAATATCTATTTTATATAACCACTTTGCAAAAGACCTCATACAAGCGAAGAGACTTGCTCATATAATTGCGAGCTAAGCTATACATAATATTTTCCAATAAAAAAAAGGACATTTAATTATTATAACCCTCTTGCTGAGTCAAGACTCAGCAAGGGCTTGGAGCTTTTCCTTTGTATTAAATCCCATAGATACGAGCATACCCAATAGAAGGACGCATAAAGCTACAAACTTTGCAACAGAGCGATTAGAATATCTGTGCAGATTCTTCAAGGAGTTTGAGAACCTTAAACAGATCTTCGACAACGCTTCTGACAGCTTTAAATTCCTTCCAAGAGCTCAAGAAGCTCTTGAAAGAGGTAAAGAGTCTATCATAAAGTCTCTTTATCCTTAAGGGCTTTAAAGGGGCAAGTAAATCCCCCCTTAATCCTTTTAACGTTAAGATTTATCTTAGGAAAGGCAAGACTTTATGGTGCATGATGCTTTTCCAGTAGTTTTCTTGGGAGCAGAAGCCTTTATCAGCTATTATTCTGTCTCCTTTCTCAGAACTCTTCTTCTCTTAAGGTTTTTAACGATTTCTAAGAAAAGTTTGGAATCGTTTGGTGAGCCTTCGTATAGATAAAAGCCTACCGGTTTTAAGGATGGATATTCTATAACTAAAGCTAATTTAAAGCCCTTGTAAAATCCCTTTCCTGGTGCATAGCCCCATTTATACTCAATTTTTTGCTCTCTGAACAGATTTAGGTCCAGCTTTATATCGGTAGTATCGAGGAGCTTTACCGAGTTCCTCGTTTTCCTTCTGCTTAACCTGTTTATAACAGATAGAACGAACTTTATGAACTGATCCTCGCTGAATTTGTTGAGGAAGCTGTATATTTCGTCTGTAGATAGAATCTCTGCAGCTCTAACGACTCTTCTAAGCTCTCCATTCCTTTTAAGCCCTCCTACTACTTCCGTTATATCTTTTTCGAAAAATATAGATGTTATCGTTATTCTAAGCATTAGAGCTGCCTTCTTAACTGGTTTTATACCAACTTTAGCCATCTCCTTCTTTACAGTTCTTCTGTCAAAAAGATTTATGATGTTATTGAAGATTATCCATGTTGGATGTCTTAAATCCGGTATTAAAGGGCTTTTCATGTCTTTCACCGGAGAAGGGGTTAATACCCCTTCTCCTATATAAATTTTTCTGCGTTTCGTCTGGAAAATTTTGCCTTGTTTCTAATGCAAATGTCCTTTTATAAGAAAACTTGTTTTCTCTCGAAAAATTTGTTTATATGAGAAAATTAATCCCTTTGCATCACTCATCCGCAAGGGGGTTAAATTAAGTTGTTTAAAAATTTTAAGCAAGAATGGGTTTGTTGAGAAATCAAGATTTTGACACAAACATACACATAGATATTATGCCAGCTTGCAGAGCAGCAAGCTGGTGAGACAAAGATTTTAACACTCATTAAGTTATAGGCGACGGGGAAATCCTTTTCAGCATGCTTCCAGCATCTTGATCTTTTTCCTCTTTAAGGCGCTAAATGCACCTTCGCCAACATCTCTCTGCCTGTATTTCTTTTCATCGGAGTTATTAAGACTCTTTCTTTGTAAAAATGCTCTAAGCTTTTTACAGTCATAAGCTCTATCAGCTAAGAAATCGTCTTCAAAGCCATTGAAGATCGTCAATGAGACTTCTTTTGCTTTGCGATTATCCGAATATTTATGATAGACAAATACATGGAAATATAACCCCCTTGCGGGATGAGTGATGCAAGGAGGTTAGTTTTTCTATAAAAACAAATTTTTCGAGAGAAACTATTCTTTTTTATAAAAGGACGTTTGCATTAGAAACAAGGCAAAATTTTCCAGACGAAACGCAGAAAAATTTATATAGGAGAAGGGGTATTAACCCCTTCTCCGGTGAAAGACATGAAAAGCCCTCTAATCCCAGATTTAAGACATCCAACATGGATAATCTTCAATAACATCATAAATCTTTTTGACAGAAGAACTGTAAAGAAGGAGATGGCTAAAGTTGGT
>JALTZZ010000023.1 GCA_027051165.1 archaeon
AAATCATTTTGTCTCGTGATAAAAAAAATACAATAAGAATTAGATTAAATAAGCCAAAAGATATTCCAATAAATATAGATGATATATATCCACCATTTTTAAGAGAAGAAAAATTGCCACCTAACATGCTTCTTCTTGAAAGTCATTTTGCCCTTCCATTAAGAAAATTTTTTAGTGAAATTTCAGTATATTACATTGACCCAAAATTATCTAAGGAGGCTACTCCGATAAGTGGAAAAGCTGAGTTAGAAGAGGATGGTAGCAACTTATCCATAATTCTTAAAAATATTTTAAAAAATAAAGAAAAAAAGAGAAAACTTTTCAACTTAGTAAAAGATCTTTTACCGTTTATAAATGATCTTGATGTAGAAAAATTTGTAGATAAATCTCTCTTCTTTAAATTACAGGAAATATATTCAGAAAATCAGTATTTACCAGCATCTCTAATATCTGACGGAACAATAAATATTATAGCCCTAATTATTGCACTATATTTTGAAGAAAAACCAATAATAATTATTGAGGAACCTGAGCGAAATATACACCCTTATTTAATTTCTAAGGTTATAGACATGATGAAAGAGGTTTCTAACAAAAAACAAATAATAATTACTACACATAATCCAGAGATAGTAAAATATGCTGGTTTAGAGAACATTTTACTTGTTTCACGTGATAAAGACGGATTTTCAACAATTTCTAGACCGTTAGATAAAGAACATGTAAAAATTTTCCTAAAGAATAAAATAGGAATAGATGAACTTTATGTTAAAAATTTACTTGAGGTATAAATTATGAGTTATAAAATGTTATTTATATTTGTAGAGGGACCTGATGATGAAAGATTTTTCAAAAAAATTATTGAACCTATATTTATAGAAAGATACAATTTTACCAAGGTATTATATTTTAAATATGCACAAGAAAAAGATGAGAAAGTAGATAATTTTATCAAAAGTATAAAATGTATGGGAGCAGAATATATTTACGTAGCAGATATTAATAATTCTCCATGTGTAACACATAGAAAAGAAAAAATAAAAAAACATTTAAAAAATATTGATACAGAGAGAATAATGGTTGTTATAAAAGAAATAGAAAGCTGGTATCTTGCTGGGTTAAATAATAATGTTATTAAAAAATGGAAAATTAAAATTAAAGGAAAGACCGATAATATTACAAAAGAGCAATTTAATAATATGATTCCCAAAAAATTTGAATCAAGGATAGATTTTATGATTGAAGCGTTAAAAAATTTTTCTATAGAAATTGCGAAACAGAAAAATAACTCTTTTAGATATTTCTTAGATAGATTCATTTATAAATTATTTAACAAAAAACTCTAAAAAATAGAGCTAATCTGTATACATCTTTCCATAGGGTCTATGGGATTCTGGCACTATCTTTGTAAATTCGTGCTCAAGTATTTTGTTTAAATCGTAACCAAATGTTCTGCAGTATTCTTCTAAGATTTTGGCTAAGTATTTTTTGTCTTCTTCGGTAAACTCTGCAATTTTTGCACCATAACCGAGTCTATCTTCTTCTATAGAATCCCTTATATATATAGCTCCTCCGTGTATTCCAGCGGCTATCCAGTCGCCGACTATTTCGCTTGTGAACCTCCTCTTGAGTCCAAGTATTATTATCCTTCCTCCAGCCATGTATTCTCCTAAAAAGTCGCCAGCAGTTCCTCCAGCGACTATTATTGGCACTTGATCTTTATACTCTTTCATGTGAACTCCAACACGGTAGCCAACGTCTCCTTCTACATATATAACGCCGCCTCTCATGCTGTGTCCAAGTATATCTGTGGCATTTCCGTGAACGATTATCTTTCCAGCGTTCATCGTATTCCCAGCCCCATCTTGGACATTACCATAAACAACAATCTCTGGACCGTTCATAAACGCTCCCAGATCGTCTCCGGCTGTTCCATGAATTTCTATGTAGTAATCTCCCCTAAGACCGTCTGCTATATATCTCTGCCCATTTACATTTATAAGCTTAATTTTTTTATATTTTTCAGCAAGCTCATACACAACCTCGTTTAATATTCTATAGTGAAGACCCTTAGCATCAACTACAACAAAGTCTCCTTCCTCCCTAATTCTCGGTGCTATATCCCTTCTCTCAATAAGCTTTTTAGCCCTTATTATGTCCAATATGCTTGAATCAACGTTCATGTTAATACCCCATTATCTTCCTGCGGGTTTCACACCGAGAACTTCAAGTTCAACCTCGGTTAAGCCAATTCCTCGAAGTCTATCTCTATTACCTCTCAAACTTTCTATGGAGTTCAAGCCGAGTGCACCTAAGATTTCCTTAAGCTCGAAGCTCCATGCTCTAAGAAGATTTGCAGCCCTTCTTGCACCTTCTTCTGGCTTAAGCCTCTTCCTAAGCTTTGGATCTTGAGTAGCGATTCCCCATGCACACTTGCCCCTATGGCACTGCTTGCAAACGGTGCAGCCAAGAGCTATTAGTGCTGCTGTTCCTATATAGACGGCATCTGCTCCAAGAGCTATAGCTTTCGCAACGTCCGCACTGCTCCTTATTCCACCGCTTGCAATTATAGATCCTCTATTTCTTATTCTCTCCTCCCTGAGTCTCTGGTCAACAGCCGCTATTGCAACTTCTATAGGAATTCCAAGGTGATCTCTTATTACCTGAGGAGCAGCTCCAGTTCCGGCGGTAAATCCATCTAATACCACACCGTCTGCACCAGCCCTTATAATGCCAACGGCGATGCTTGCAACGTTGTGAACCGCTGCTATCTTAACAAAAACAGGCTTTTTATATCTCGTAGCCTCCTTAAGGGCATATATGAGTCTTGAGAGATCCTCTATTGAATATATGTCGTGATGCGGAGCTGGCGATATAGCATCGCTACCTACGGGAATCATCCTTGTCTGCGATATTTCCTCCGTTACCTTCTTTCCCGGAAGATGTCCACCTATACCCGGCTTAGCACCCTGTCCTATTTTTATCTCTATAGCAGCTCCAACTTTTAGATATTCCTCGTGAACCGCAAATCTTCCGCTGGCTACCTGCACTATTATATGATCTGCATAGGGATAGAGATCCTTATGTAAGCCACCCTCGCCACTTCCCATGTATGTTCCCATCTCCTTTGCAGCCATTGCAAGGCTCTTCTGTGCTTCTAAGCTTATAGATCCATAGCTCATGTGTGCGAACATTATCGGTGTTTCAAGCTTTAGATTTGGTGTAAGCTCAGTTTTAAGCTTTATATCACTGTAGCTCTCCTCAAGCTCCAAGTAATCAGGTTTTGCACCTAAGTAAGTTCTAAGCTCTATAGGCTCTCTAAGGGGATCTATGCTTGGATTTGTAACCTGACATGCATCTATAACAAGATGATCAAAGTATCTCCTATAAGGCTCCTCATTTCCCATTGCAACAAGCAACACGCTACCAGTTTCAGCTTGAAGCCTTATATCACGCCTAACTTTTTCCGTCCATACTGGATGAGGACTGTAAGCAGGAGGTCGGACTTCTATCTGAATAGCTTTTGTTGGACAAGTAAAAACGCATCTTTGACATGCTACGCAGTTTTCTTCCTTTCTTATAATTGTTTTCTTCTTTTCGTCCCACACGTGAACACCGTATGGACACTCTATCGTGCATCTTCTGCACATTATGCACTTCTCTTTATCAACAACAACCTTAAATTCTGGAGGAAATCCCATTCAATCCACCTCCAGCTTAGCTATCACTGGAACCCCGGCTTTTGGTGCAAAGAGCTCTTCTATATTTGGGGCTACCTCCCTTATAGCAGCTTCTTCGCTTGCTATATATGTAAACTCATCATCTTTAGCAGTTACAAGCGGTCTAAGCTTTATTCTGTCGTTCAATCCTATCATGGTCGTGCTGTTGGCTACTATTATTGCAAACGGTCCGTTTAGCATCGCCGGTGCATATGTCATCCTTATATAGGTATAGAGCTTCTTCTTCTCAGGAGGCATCTTCTCTATATGCTTCCAGAAGGGTGGTGTTAGAGCTACCGCTGCAAGCTCGTAGGGCAAGCGATGACGTCTAACGAGGAGATCAAAGAGATAGGCTACAACCTCCGTATCGGTTAAAAGCCTACACTTGTATCCGTGCATCTCTAAGTATCTCATGTTTGTTCCGTAGCTACTTATCTCTCCGTTGTGAACAACGCTCCAGTCGAGTATATTAAAGGGATGTGCTCCACCCCACCAGCCGGGCGTATTTGTTGGAAATCTTCCGTGTGCAAGCCAGAGATAACCTTTATACTTCTCAACCTTAAATAGCCTCGCAACGTCTCTCGGCATTCCAGTAGCCTTAAAAACCCCCATGTTCTTTCCACTGCTTATAACGTATGCTCCCTCTATTCCATCGTTGATTCCCATGACAACGCTTATCATATAATCGTGCTCGTTGTTCTTAAACTTTTCAGGAACTTCAACAAAATACCTCCAAGTAATGTATCTTTTCGGGATTTCTTTTATTTTTCTTGTTGGAATCTCCTCATCTTTAACAATTAAAACATGTTCCTTTAAAAACTCCTCGGTAAGCTCCTTTGCATCCTCATTATCGAAATATATGTGAAGTGCGTAGCAATCCCTGTGCTGTGGATATATACCGTAAGCCGCAAAGCCGCCGCCTCTTCCGTCGTATCTCGGTTCCATCATGTTTGCCATCGTTATAATTTTATTTCCAGAGATTCTCTTGCCGTATCTGTTAAGTATTCCAGCAAGTCCGCACATACCTTCACCTTTTTTATTTTCTACTTTTACACCTTCTGAATTGTGCAGTTTTTAAACATAGAGTAACGTCCAAAAATATAACCGCAGAGAAACTTCTGCTAAAAACCAACCACGGAGAAAATAGCTAACATCCTAAAAATATTTATTATGGTTATTAAAAATATAAATGATATATGAAGGAAATCTTACTTGTAGACGACGAAGACGACATAATATGGCTGACGAAGAAGATTCTTGAAAAAGAGGGATTTAAGGTTAGGGCTGTAAAAAATGGGGAAAAAGCTTTAGAACTCCTTAGAGAAGGTTATAAACCTGATTTAATTCTTCTTGATGTAATGATGCCCGGACTTAGTGGTTGGGAAATCTGTAAGAAAATAAAAGAAGATGAAAAACTTAAAAAAATAAAGGTTGCTATTTTCACAATTAGAACTACAGATGAGGATAAGTTCATAAGTAAGGAGGTAGGAGCCGATTATCACATAGACAAGCCTTTTGATTTAGACGAATTTGTGAGCACGGTTAAAAAGCTCGTTCATACAGCAACTCCCGTCGTATGAGAATAATTACCTTAACAACGGACTTTGGAAACAGCGAATATGTGGGAGCGGTAAAGGGTGTAATATATTCTATATGCAGAAACGTTCTTATAGTTGACATAACTCATAACATAAGGAAGTTTGATGTTCTCCATGCATACTATGTTCTTCTAAGCACGCATAAATACTTCCCAAAGGGAACGATACACCTTGCTGTTGTTGATCCCGGCGTTGGGACCGAGAGAAAAGCCGTGGTAATATATACCGACGATTATATTTTTATAGGTCCTGACAACGGCATTTTCAGCTTTATAGAAAATCCAAAAGAGATATACGAGATAGAGATTCCAGAGGATGCTTCAAAAACCTTTCATGCAAGGGACGTGTTCGCACCTACAGCGGCAAAAATTGCATGTAATCTAAAGCTCAATCTTAAGAAATTGGACACTTTTAAAAAGCTTGATCTGAAACCAAAAATTATTGGAAACAGGATAGCTGGAAAAATATTATGTGTGGATGATTTTGGGAATATTATAACGAACATTCCAAACGAAATGATAGATGCCGATTTTGGTGATGTAATCGAAGTTAAAATAGATAACAGAGCATTTAAGATGAGATTCGTTGAAACATATGGAAGAGCAGAAAAAGGAGAGCTTATCTGTCTAATAGGAAGCGGAGGCTTTCTCGAAATATCTGTAAATCAAGGAGATGCATCTAAAGTCCTTGGCATCAAGGGTGGGGAAAATATAGAAGTATTCAACATTTATAACAAGGGTTAAGCTTGTGGAAGAGTAGGATGATAGTCATTGTTACTTCTCAGCAGGATATAGCTGGCAGAAATATATACAAAATTCTTTCAAGCGAATTTGGATTTGAGAAGCATGGTGAATTCGAGGGAATGCCTACGTATAGAAAAGGAAACATTCTCCTTATATCGACAAAGAAAAAGCTCATTGAAGCGGAGCATCTCGATGAATTTTTTAATCCAAAATACTACGTTTTTGGATCAAGGCATAGAAGCAAGAGCAATGAAAGAACATTAACGGTTCATGTTCCCGGTAATTTAACAGAAGAAGCAATACTTGGTGGCAAGCCAAAAAGCCTTGCATACTGCAATGCAGATGCCATGAAAACAGCTTTAATAGAACTCAAAAAAGCAAAAGAGGAGTATAATCTAAATTACAGTGTTTCGCTTGAAGCTACGCATCACGGACCAACTGAGCTAAAGAAGCCCGTTCTCTTTATAGAAGTTGGGAGCGACGAAGAAGCGTGGAACGACATGAATGCCGTTAGAGCGGTCGCAAGGGCTTGCCTAAAAGCAGCTGAAAATACGGAGAAATTTAAAAAGGGCATAGGTATAGGAGGACATCACTACGCTCCAAGACATACTGAAGTTGTTCTATCTACAAGATTTGCAATCGGACATATAATTCCGAGCTACGCAGTTGATAAGGTGGATGAGGAGGTAATTAAACTTGCAATAGAAAAGACAGGAGCAGAATTTATATTTGTCGATTATAAATCTTTAAATTCAAGACAGATGAAAAAAATAAAAGAGTTCGCCAAAAAATACGGAATAAAAATATTTAAAGAGAGGGATCTGAAGAAGATGGAAATGAAAAGGATAGAGATCAGTCAAGATTTAATAAAAATTGTAAAGAAGGTTGATGAAAATGGTTTTAAAAAATTTATGAAAGAAAATGGATGCATAGTTGAAGGAAACGTTGTATATACGAACATCGATGAAAGAAAAATTTATAAAAAGATATTTGACATAATAAAAGAAAGGGTGTTAATAGAGGGTGATAAAATCTTTTTTGTTGAGGAAAAGGTTGATTTAAATAAATTAAATGAGTTTGGAATTAAACCTGGGAAAATTCTTGGTGAAATAATAAATAAAGGGGCTGCTGAGGTAAACGGCAAACTTATAAAAAGGGAGGACATCAGAAAGAGAGTTAAAAGAGAAGTAAAAATTAAAGAGCACGAAAAAATTTTAATCCTCGGTGAAAAGCATGGCTAATGGTAGCAGAAAAAAGGGTGCGATAATCTGCTTAAGCGGCGGTATAGAAAGCACAACATTAGCGTATATGCTCAAAAAAGAGATGAAATATGAAGATATACTTGCCATAACCGTAGATTATGGACACAGGGCAAGGGCTGAGGAAATTTTTTGCATAAATAAAACTGCTGAGATTCTAAATATTAAGGTAAAGGAGGTCGATCTAAAGTGGTTAAAAGAGATTAGCGGCTCCTATTTGACAAGAGATGATTTGGTAATTCCGGAGGTAAAGGATGATGAACTCTTCAACAAGGAAAGAGCGATAGAGAGGATGAAGTGGTGGTGGGTTCCCGCAAGAAATCTGCTGATAGCGAGTGTAGCCTTGGCGTTTGCCGAGCATGATCTCCTCTATAACAACATTAAGAGAGATATCTTTCTCGGGCTTAGAAGGGAGCTCCCACTTCCTATGCCGGATAATACACCAGAATTTGTTGAGAGGCTGAACAGAGTTTTTGAGTATTCTATACTTACCTATCATACTGGAGAAAAGATAAAAGTTTATGCACCGCTTATAGAAATGACAAAGGAAGAGGTTGTAAGGAAAGGAGCTGAAATTGGGGTGAGATTCGAATATACGTATAGCTGCTACTCTGGAAACAACGGTAAATTTATAAACGGCTTGCCTGTGCACTGCGGTAGGTGCAGCAACTGTAAAAAACGTAGGCTTGCATTTAAGAATGCAAATGTTAAGGATCCTTCAATATATCTTGTGCCGCCGTAGCTCAGCTGGTAGAGCGGCGACCTCGTAAGTCGTTGGTCGCGGGTTCAAATCCCGCCGGCGGCTCTCATTTTGACTTTGTGACAAAAAACATGCTTGCATCATAACACTCTTACAGAATGGGCGATATAAGGAGGTTATTTTCTCCTTGAAAACTAATTTTCCATGAGAAATGATCCACTCCTATAAAAGGACGTCTGCGAAGAAATGCCCTTTAATACCAGATTTAAGACATCCAGCGTAGAGAATTTTCGATAACGTTATAAATCTTTTCGACAGTAGAACCGTGAAAAAAGAAAGCTTGGATAAAACCGGTTAAGAGAGTAGCACCAATGCTAAACACTGACAGCAATATTTTTCGAAAGATTTAACGGAGGTTGTAGAAGAGATAAAAATAAACGATGAGCTCAGAAGAATTGTGAGGGTTGCAGAGGTTCCATCTGTAGAAGAAACATATAGTTTCCCCAGCATATCCGCCGTTGATCAGTTTATGAAGTTCATTTTATTGGTTATAAACAGGTTAAGCAAGAGAAAGACGAGGAGCAGGGAAAAGAACATCGATGCAATCGATATAAAACTCGACTTAAATCTTTTCAGAGATCAAAAGATAGAGTATAAATGGTCCCATACACCAGGCAAGGGATTCTACAAGGGCTTCTGCACTCAGGAGAACTACTGGAAAAGCATTATGTGATTCAAAGTTCTCTCTTTCATCTTTCCAAGGAAGAATCTTAATGTTAAAAAAGTTACGGGAATATTTGCCTATCCCTTTAATGCCTCAAAAAACAAGGAAATAAAAAGGTTTCATGATTCCTTTTTTTCTCTTTCCTGAGCTTTTTAAGCTCCTGGGAGAATTTTAAAGCCGTTAGAAACGTTATCGAGGACATGTTTAAGATTCTCAAAAATTCTCCCTCCTTAAGGAGTCTGCACAGATATTCTAAACGTTCTGTTACAAAGTTCACAGCTTTATGCGTCCTTTTATTAGGCGTGCTCATATATATGGGTTTTAACAAAAAGGAGAAGCTTTAATCTCTTGCTGAGTCGCGACCCAGCAAGGGGGCTAAATATAATAATATAGAAATACCAACCAAGCGTGAGAGATTGTTCATAACAGTACACCACCTGATATAGCAAGTATACAAGCGATTATTATCCATACGACAAAAATTGACTTTTTATTTTCCGCTTTTTTGGGATTTATAATCATATATGAACCTATAATGATCCATATTATACTAGCCAACATACAAAAAATTATTTTTAATAGATACATGGTTTCTACACCACCATCAAACATTGTTTGATAATAAAAAATTAATAAAATTTAAAGTCTTCTAAGCAGCTATACCTAATCCAACAAGCGACCATCCAGCTACAGTTGCTGATATTTTTCCAGCAGTGTATAATCCCGTAACAATTAACGCTCCAGCTGTAATGACTCCTGAACCAGTTGCAAATTGTCTATCGTTTATCTTATCTAACGCATATGCTGCTACTAAACAGGCATCTGATTGTGCAACAATTGGTACCATTGTCACACCAAGCATAGCTACTACCATACCCAGAGCGAGCCTTCTGATCACAGCCTCTTCATCAATCCCAAACCCTTTCGCGAACCCATACATCTCCATCACCGATCTATCCTTTAAACGTTCTAATATTTAAAGTTTACGTGTAACTACTCTCAAGAAGTGTAAATCTTCACGTTTTATGTAAGTGGTAACATATTCTGTGAATACTTACAAGCAGTGCAACAATTTACATCTCATGATAATTATCACATTTCGTGCAACTACTTACAAAAAATGCAACAATTCACACTTCATGTAAATTCTTACACGTAAATTTTAAATATTTGGTTTTGCTGATGACACTTCATGCTTAAAAAGATTGCACAAGGGGTTTGAATCATGATAAAGGCTGAAAACCTGATAAAAATATACAAAGTTGGTGATGCTGAGGTTAATGCTCTGGGGGGAGTAAATCTGGAAGTGGAAAAAGGAGAGTTTGTTTCAATTGTTGGGGCAAGCGGTTCTGGTAAGTCAACACTGCTTCACATATTAGGCGGCTTGGATAAACCCACAGAAGGAAGCGTTTATATAGATGGGAGGAATCTCTCTGAGATGAGCGATGATGAGCTTGCTGAAATTAGATGCCTAAAAATAGGATTTGTATTTCAGTTTCACAACCTAATACCAACCCTAACAGCCTTGGAAAATGTGGAGCTTCCAATGATTTTCGCAAAAGTTAGCACTGAAGAGAGGAAAAGAAGGGCTAAAAAGCTTTTGGAGAGTGTTGGGCTTGATGATAGAATGAACCACCTGCCGAGTCAGCTATCAGGAGGTCAGCAGCAGAGGGTAGCTATAGCAAGAGCTTTAGCAAATAATCCGGAGGTTATATTGGCGGATGAGCCTACTGGAGAGCTTGACAGCAAAAACAGTCACTTAATAATGAAAACGCTCTCAGAGCTGAGGGAAAATTATGGAGTAACGATCATTGTTGTAACCCACGACATGGAAATGGCTAAGTATGCAGACAGGATAATAAAAATGAAGGATGGAAAAATTGTTGGTGAGATATCATGAAAATTTTGATTTTTCTTGTTATTATAGCCTTGCTGTATCCAGTATATGCGGAAAGAGTAGGTGTAGAGGTTGTATCTGTTTACTGGGGTGATGAAAATCCTACAAAAGCCTATCCGGGAGATGTAAATGTTCCTCTGACAGTAAAAATAAAAAACTCAGAATCAAAAAATCTCGGTGCTTTAAGATGCACGCTTAGGTTCTCAAAACCACTATACTTTGAATTCTATGAAAACGGGTCTATATTAAGAAAAAATGAGCAGAAAATTGTTTTAGGTGGGTTACGTGCAAACGCCACAGCAACGCTAAGATACAGCATCAGCATAGATGAAAACGCATATCCCGGCATATATAAAGCGGAGCTTGAGGTTGTGTATGTCGAAGACCCAATAAAAAAAGATGTGTTTCCAATATACCTAACGGTTCACGGAAAATCAGAGCTTGTTGTTGAGGAATACAAAACAGAACCAGAAAAAATTTATCCCGGAGATGAGGCGAAACTTAAAATTAAAGTAAGAAATATTGGAAATGTTGAAATTAAGGATGTAGAAATACGCATAAGCACGCCAAAAGGAATATCAACAATGGATTTGGGATATAAATACCTGCAAAGTCTTAAAGCTTATGAAGAGAAAGAAATAAAGTTTAAAATAAAGATATTGGGGGATGCAGAACCTAACGTATATACAATTCCTCTGCATATAAAATATATTGAAGGTAAAAAAGAAAAAGAGAAAAAATTTAATCTAACAGTTGTTGTGGATACTCCAGCGAGCTTTGCAATTGCAAGCCTGTATTTTGAACCCTTCATAGGGTATGAAGAAAACATGCATACTGTGCCTTGTTGCAGAGAGGTAAGCTTAGAATTCGATGTTATAAATACAGCAAACGTAGAATTAGATTTCGTTGAGGTGTCCATTGGGAGAAGCGAGAAATATACTGTGGTTCCAGAAAGCATTTATATAGGAACATTAGCAGAGGATGACTTTTCAACTGTAAAATTTACACTAAATTTTAAAAAAGAAGGAAAAACAGAGATACCTGTTTATATTTTTTATACGGATAAAAACAACAAAAGGAAACATGTTGAAAAGAAAATAGAGGTTTATGTTAAGGGTTATGAGAAAAATAAGAAAAAAGAAGGGATAATATCGAGGTTTATAAGGTGGTTGCTGGGGCTTTAGAATGCTTCAGGAAATTTTTAAGATTGCAATCAGAAACCTTAAAAGGAGGGCTGTCAGAAGCATCCTAACAATAATAGGAATATCAATAGGAATTGCATCAATAATACTTTTTGTATCTATAGGGGTTGGAATAAAAAATATCGTGATTGGATCATTTGGTGAAGTTGGAAACGAGCTTATAGTAACTCCATCTGTAGATGAAAGTGGTGAAGCTTCGAAACTGAGCATGAAAGATTTAAGGCAAATAGAGAAAATAAAGGGCGTATTATCCGTATCTCCAAGACTTCAGGACTTTTTTTATTTAGAATATAGGGGAGCGGTAGAACCGTGCATAGTTATTGGGGTTGATGCGGTGAGAGAAAAGAAGATGGGCGTAGACATGCTTAAAGGAAGATTTCTGAAAAAGAACGAAAAGTTTTCAGCAGTTTTAGGGTTTAAGAGGCAGAATATAAGCAAAACACATGATAAAAATAAAGGAAAAACTATTCAAATAAACGTCAGAAGGTATATAAAGCTGAAATCTTTTGAAGAAGAAAAAGAATACAGGTTTAAAGTTGTTGGAATACTGAAGGAGAGTGGCTTGGCTGGACAAGCGTTTTTTGGAGGCGATAATGCTGTTGTAGTTCCTATTGAAACTTTAAGAAAAATATCAAACTCTAAGGAGGAAATATCATATATCGTAGTCAAATTAGAAGACCCAAGAAGTGCTGATAGAGTTTCAAGAAAAATAGAAAAAATTACTAATGCAAATGTCATAAGCATGAAAAAGCTTATAGAGTCTATAAACAAGTTTTTTAAGATTGTTCAGATGATATTTTTTGCAATAGGGTCAATAGCTCTTATAGTAGCTGGTTTAGGAATTATGAACACCATGCTTATGAGCATACTTGAAAGAACGAGAGAAATTGGAATCTTAAAAGCTATAGGTGCGAAAAAGAAGGATATATTAAAAATATTTCTTGCAGAAGCTGGGATAATTGGACTTATAGGTGGATTAATAGGTGTTTTGTTTGGGTTTATAATTTCGAACCTTGGAAATATTGCTGCTAAGCACGTTTTATCGAAGAGTTTGGGAATTGCAGTAGCAGAAATACCAGCGATTATTCAAACTCCTCCTTGGCTATTTCTCTTTGCAATTCTATTTTCTACAGTAATTAGCACGATATTTGGACTTTATCCAGCGTTAAAGGCTTCTTCTTTAGATCCAGTTGAGGCTCTCAGAAGATTTTGATTGATTAGATATTGAATAACTCGCTTGAATCTATGAATTAAGTTCATAGAAATTTGGAAAAGAGGCTAAAGAGATTGCAGAAAGGGAAAAATATTAAGAAGTGGGATTGAAGAATATATAGAAAAAGCAGCGGACAAATTATTTTATTTATGGTAAGATTCTGAATAATAGATTAATGAAGAAAATTATAGTTCTCGATACCTCTGCATTTATCGCTGGCGTAGAGCCACAAACTTTTGAGGAGTGCTGGACGACAAATAAAGTAATCGAGGAATTGAGGAAATCTATAAACGAGAATATTAAGCTGAGGGTGGAAATTGGGATATCTTCTGGAAAGCTAAAAATAGTAGATGCTGATGATATTAAAATAGATACCAACGATGATCTCTCCGATGCGGATTTAAGCGTAGTTTCTCTTGCCTATAAATATAAGGACAAAGCTATCGTAGTAACAAACGATTATGGAATACAGAATGCATGCAAAAGGCTTGGGATAAGATATATAAGTGCTGGAGAGATTGGGATAAGAAAAATTTTAAAATGGTTTTACGTTTGTAGCGGATGTGGAAAGAAGTTTGATAGAAAGGTAGATATATGCGACGTATGTGGTTCAAAAATAAAAAGAAAAGCAAAAGCAGTTAAAGGTGTTGAAAATGCATAGCATTGAGGAACTCGTTAGAAAAGCTAAGGAGTTAAAAAATAAAGGTTTTACTACTGGAGAAATAGCAGATGAGCTTAACATATCAAGAGAAACAGCTCTTTGGCTCTTAACACATGGAGTTGAGGCTGAAAGAGCTCCAAAAGATATTTATATTGATTGGCGAAATATAGGTTCAAATCCAAATGTTTTAAAAAATGTTGCAGCAGCCTTAGCTGAGCTTATAAAAGAGATTACCACAGAAAAGCCAGAGGTAATTGCTGGAATTGCAATAAGCGGTATTCCTCTTGCAAGCCTTATCGCTGTTGAGCTTAACGCAAAGCTTGCCGTAATAAGACCTAAGAAGCATGGATGGGAACCTGGAAAAGAAGGTAAAAGCTTCCTTCTCTCGAATTTTGCAGGTGTAGAGGGAAAGAAGGTTGTCATTGTTGATGATATAGCAACCACGGGATCCACGATAAAAGATGCAATAGAACTGCTGAGAAATGCAAATGCAAAGCCCATAGCTGCTGTTGTGATGATAGATAAAAAGGGTTTGGAGGAGATTGACGGAGTTCCATGCAGAGCTCTTATAAGCGTAAGTATCGTTGATTAAAGAAGATTTTTTAAAAGCCTTTCTGAAAGCATAAGCGAGAAAATAAAGGTAAGCGTGGATATAATTGTATATCCGAGTATTTCGCCATAATTAAAATAACCATCTGCACAGACTCTTGCAATTGTTCCAGAAGGCATTTCCGGAAATACAAAAGAAACTGTTATTATGGATATTGAAACTATAGAAAAAAGTAGTTGTGATCTGTTTCTATCTAAGAATGCTGAAACTATTAAAACAGAAAGAGATATAAAGATAACACCTATGGCAAGGGAAAGAAGAAATACTATATGAGGGTTCTTTATCTCTATTCCCCTTATATAAAAGGCTGACATCCAGAGAATTGTTAGAAAAATTAGCAGCAAGAGAGAAACAGAAATCTTGGCAAGAATAATCTCTCTAATGCTCGTTGGTGCTGATAAGAAAATATATATAGTTTTCCTCTCATACTCCTCAGAGATTATATCTATCAGCAGAGAAGCACATACAAGAGCAACTGTAAGAACGACTATAGGTATAAGTATGCTGTATATAAATTCATAGCTTGAAGATATCCTTCTTGGAACTTTAACCTCTTTAAGCTCTAAGTTATATACCTTGAATTCTGGCTTGTATATTCCAATGCTCCTTCTTACCTTATCCTCATATTCAAGAAATTTGTCCCTTAAATACGAAACAGCTCTCAGCGTTATCGCCTCGTCCTTTGGAAGTATAACATCTACAGTTCTATTGCCGTGAAAAACAACGATGGCATCTACCTTTCTATTGTAGAAGTCCTCCATAGCTCTATCAAGACTATCGTATTTTATCCCAAAATCCATGTTTTTTCCCACAACAGCGACCTTTACGCTGGTTTGCATGCCAACGGATTCTGGATTGTAAAGTATTAGAAATCCAAGAGATATTATGGTTGCAAAAGATGCTATAAAAAATATAAGCAAAACAACAGCTAATATTGTCTTCTCTTTTAAAAGATTCTTGATATCCTTAGCTACTATCTGGATCATATCAACCACCTAACTATTGCATAATTGTATGCAAAGTGTAGCAGAGAAGCTGAGACCAAGGCTTTAGCAAAACCCTTATTCAGCAGATATGTAAACACGAAGCACGTTGTTATGTGGAGTAGGAGAGGGATAAATATTAAGTTCGGCATCAGCAGAAATCCGTAGCTCTGCATTACCGCAAAGATTGTTACAGCTTTTTCAGCTAAAAAGAATCCTAATCCAACAATTATTGGATTTCTTGAAGAGTATAGAATAATTCCTTTTGAGAATTCCTCTATAAATGCAGCTGAAAGCAAGACAGCTGTTATAAAGCCGCTAAATGGAAATATAAATAAAAGAAATATAAGAAAGAATTCGAAAAACAGAACAAAAAAGACAATTATAAAAGAGGCTAAGAAAACCTTAAATTTCGTATTCAGCAGCTTTTGAAAAATTTCCCTCGCTCTTAGCAGGGGATTTGTTCTTGAGTGGAGAATCTCTGAGCTAAGTGCGGTGCTGGACATGTATATTAGAAAAATGGACATTGCGAGCAGAGGAATTACAGAAGCAAGGTAATCATATATACTTATCTTTTCTTCAAGAAAAAGCGTTGCCGGGGATATCTTGGCAATAGGTATCTCCGCAGAAAAAACTGCTGGCAGTATTAAGTAGAATATAACGATAAGATCAAGAAGAACGGCTAAAAATGTCATTTCGTTGTAACTTCTGCTTGTAACAGCTATATACGTATGGATGGCGAATAAAAAGATTATTGGAGGAGTAAAGAATATAATAGCTTTTTTTGAAAATATTAATGATAGTATAAGCAAAATTAGCAAAGAGACTATTAAATATGGTAGAATTTTTCCTAAAATTATTTCATAATCCTTTATTGGCAAAGACATTAAAACCTCAATTCTCCTTTTTATCTTATCCTCTATCAGCGATGAAGAGTATATATGCAGAAGGAAAAATGAAGGAAAGATAAAAATAAAGCAGTAGATAATCTTTTCTACGAGCTTTGGTGGCGAAAGCTCCCTTGGTGTTATATATCTCTCGACTTCTTTTCTCTCTAAATCTTTAGCTTCTTTTTCTTCAACTTTTGTTGCGTTTTCACTTTCTACCTTTTTCTCTTTCTTTGATTCATGCTTATATTCTTCCTTTTTTTCTCTTTTAATTTTTTTCTTTTCTTTTTCCTCTTTTTTAATTTTTTTCTCTTCCTTAATTTCCTTTTTTGCTTCTCTTTTTAAGTATATTACGTTGAGCAAGACTGGATACGCATCTTCCCCATATTTCATGTATATTTCCTTTTCTGAAATCCTATCCATCTCTTCGAGAAGCCTATCAGCAGCTGCTAACGACTTTTCCTCATTTTTAACTATTATATACCCTTCTCCGAGAAGAGCATCTGCATCCTCTAAAGAACAGTTTGAAATAAAGAAGAATTTCTTGCTGTCTACTTGCTGCGTGCTGCTCAATATTTTGTATATATAGCTATCGGAATTTGTTCCGAAAAATAGAGGTAATGTCATGGAAAATGATAAAATTATAATCGCTAATAAAAATGCTCTTTTCTTTTTGTATATTCCTCCAACTTTCCTTAATTCAAGAAGCGAAACCTTGTTCATCGCATGCAATATAAAGTTTTTAAGCGATATATTATTATGATGATAAGGGTTGTTGATCTTAAAAAATATTACGGAGATTATAAAGCCTTAGACGGTGTAAGTTTCTCTGTAAAAAAGGGGGAAATATTGGGAATTATTGGTGAGAATGGGGCTGGTAAATCAACTACTTTAAAAATAATGGCTGGTTTGCTTGAACCAACGCATGGTAGAGTAGAATACTTCGGTATGGATTTCTTCAAAAACATGGAGAGCTTGAAGAGGAGGATAGGTTATTTACCGGAGTTCGATGCCCTTTATGAGAACATGAAGCCTCTCGAATATTTAATATTTTTTTCGTCATTTTATGGTATTAAAAATGCTGAGAAAATAGGAAGAAAATTAATAAAAATGTTTAATCTACCAGAAGATAAATTTATAGGGAGTTTTTCTAAGGGAATGATGAGAAAGCTTTCAATAGCAAGAACACTAATTCACGATCCTGATATACTAATATACGATGAGCCTACAGGAGGCTTAGATGTTGCTACGTCAATTTTTATTTTAGATCTTCTCAAAAATTTAAAGAAAAAAGGAAAAATTATCGTTTTCTCAGCCCACAATATGCACTACGTTGAATCTATATGCGACAAAATAGTTGTGCTCAAGGCTGGAAAGATGTTCTACTATGGAAGAATTGAAGACCTAAAAAAGGAAAGGTATAAAGTAGTATATGAAGAAGATGGAAAAATAAAGGAATTATTTGTAGAGGATCCAAGAGAGCTAAACGATGTGCTTAAGAGAATAATTGCCGAAGGCTTTAGAATATTGAGGGTTGAAAGTAAGAGCACTCTCGAAGATGTCTATTTAAAAATGATTTCTAAAGTTTAGAACTTTTTTCTTGCTGAATATACTGCTAAGTATGCAATCCAAGAGACCGCAAAGGTAGCTATAGATGCTGGTGCAATTTTCGTAATGCTTAGAAGCACTGCCGTAAGAAAGCCAGCTATAAGCGTTGTTAGTGCCGCTATTTTATCTGTTTTTCCATATATTAAGAATACAACTATTGGAACTAATGGCAGAAGCATTGTGGATGATAAAACGGCAAGCTCTACTATAAAGTTCGGTCTTTTAAATGCAAACATCAGTGCAAGCACTGTTAATATCGCTATAGTAACTCTACCAGCGAATATCTGTCTTTCTTCGCTTGCTTCTCTTAAAATATCCCTCGAAACCATGGAGCTAAGCGTTAGCATTATAGAATTTGCTGTTGTAACGCTTGCAGCAAATATGCTGACTACGACGAGAAGCATTAAATGCTCTGGAGCTACTGACAGCAGCGTTGGTGTAACCATGTCCCTATCCTTTACGTTTTCGAAGAGTCCTATCTCCGTTAGAGACCTAAGGCTTATCCCCAAGAGTGTTACGAGAAACGTGTATATAAGCCCAAATGTTCCGAAGAGCAGTATCATGTTTCTTAAAGCTCCTAAATCCTTTGGAACAAATATTCGCTGAAATACTTGGGGATTTGTAAGTGCGAAGAAGAACCATGGTGTTATAAATGCGAAAAATTTAGTAGCACTCCAAAATTCATTGGGAAACTTCAATATATCCTTGCTTCTCTCAAAACCGTGAGCAACGCTCTCAAAACTGTATGCAAAGAAGAGAACCCAAACAACGATCAGCACTGCTGAGGAGAGCATTATAAAGCCTTGAACTGCATCTGTCCATGCGACACCTCTTAAACCGCCGAGAAATGCCCACAGAACAACTACAGCCGCAGCTAATAAAACACCAACAGCAAAATCCACGTTTGCAACCTTTTCAAGAACCAAACCTAAGCCTATAAGCTGGATAGACGTATATGGTATTAGTGCGATTAGGGAAATTAAGACTATGAGCACCGCAAGCTCTCTACTTTTATATTCTTTAGCCATCATTTCCGCCGGGGATATATATCCCCTATCCCTTGCAAGCCTCCATATTCTGGGTGCGAAATAAGTAAGCAAGAAGAGGGTGCCGACAAGATAAACGAGCTCAAAGCCAAGAGCACCAACTCCAGTTTTGTATGCGAATCCTACTAAGCCAACCATCATAAAAGCAGAATAAGTGGTAGCCGCATACGTCAATGCGGAGACGATTCCGCTGAGCTCCCTTCCAGCTATGAAGTAGCTCGCAGCTGATTTTTTCAGATACTTCCTTGAATATATAGCAATAATCGTTCCAATCAATATATACACCGCTAATACGAAGTAAACTGCATAACTCATCTTAAAGCACCTCTACTGTATATTGCTACGTATATTAGATAGAGCGTTGTTAATAAAAGCCAGTATGCATAGTTGAGCTTCGCATCCCCTATAAAGAAGGGCGGAGCTATCATGAGCACCACTACTGCTAACGAAACCATTTCGAACAAACGTTCGCCGAACATACGTTCGTTTTTTATTATTATAACGTTCGTAAAAATTATTGTATGTGCAAAATGTTTAAATAGTTCATGCGTAAAGAATTAAAAGAATGAACTTCAGAGATATTATGGAAGATAAAAAGAGAAGATTTAGGGGATTTAGAAGATATTCATCTATAAAATTTTTTAATAGAAAGGATTTTGTAAAAAGTATTCTTGAAAAGAAAAAAGAAGGAAAAAATGCAATAATAGGCGAAATAAAATTTGCATCTCCTCTTGGCGATATTAGAGAACCCGGTGACGTCGCAAACCTTGCAGTTGAGATGATAAAAGGAGGTGTCTGCGGAATTTCTGTTATTACTGAAGAGAAATACTTTAAGGGAAGTATAGAATACTTAACAAAGGTAAAAGATGTTTCATCAGTTCCGGTTTTGAGAAAAGACTTTATATTTGATGTAGAGCAAATATATGAGAGCCACTACTACGGTGCAGATGCTGTGCTTATAATAGCAAGCCTTTTAGAAGAAGAGGAAATCAAAAAGCTAATAAATGCATGTAAAACATTTAATATAGAGCCTTTTGTCGAAGTTCACAGTAGAGATGATATAGAAGTTGCAGAGAAGGCTGGTGCAAGGGTTTTTGTCATAAACAACAGAGATAAGGATACTCTGGAGGTTGACATAGAAAGGACAAAAGAGATGAGCAGATACATAAAGAGTGGAATAAAGGTGAGTGCCTCTGGGATAAATAGAGATAATATAAAGGAGATCGTTAAGTATGCAGATGCATTTTTGATAGGAACGAGCATCATGAAGGCTGAAGACGTAAAAAAGGAAGTAGAAGCATTAGTAAATGCAAAATAAATCGAAATTAAACTAAAAGTAAAAATTACCAAACAACTTCAACAATTCCAGACTTTTTGATCTCTTTATCTTTTGTAATCAGCTTGGCGTTTAGTAGGTTTGCTGTAGCCACAATAATTCTATCATGAAGTTCTTTTAACTTTATCTCTGGCAGAAGCTTAACAATTTGAAAATTAAAAGATACTGGAATAAAATTGCTGCTAATCTCTATTTTTCTTATCAATTCATCAAAATTAATTTCTATCTTTTTGTTTTCTGCGAGATATAAACATTCCGCCAACACTATAGTTGGAACAAATATAATTGTTTCGCCTTTTTCTGCAGAAGTAAAAATACTATCCAGTTTTGATGGAAGTTTATCTGCAAGATACCATATAAATGGATGAGTATCTGCCAAGTATGTCATCTTTTTTCACCAAAAAATAAAGATTTCTTTGCAGTTTTTATTGACTCATCTAATTCCTCTTCTGAGACAATAATTTTACACATACCACGTAGGGAAACTGGTTTTTTCTCTACAGGTATTTCACTTACAGAAATCATCAGCATCTTGAGGGCTTGAAGTTCTTTTTCTATTTTTTTTAATTTTTCTTCTATCTGCATAATAATATTAATTCTATCTTTTTAACTTTATAAATATTAGATGTCTTGAACATAAATATATGCAATATTTCGCTATGTTTCTTCTATAACCACTCTTTTTTTACCTAAATTTTTGATAGGAACGAGCATCATGAAGGCTGAAGACGTAAAAAGAAGCATTAGTAAATGCCAAATTTTAATGCTAAAGCTCTGAAAAAGATTAAAATCAATACAGCATATTCCAAACTAATAGGAACTCCATGTCCATTTACAAAAACCTCTTCTGCAGTTCCGCTAATTTTAAATTTCTTCTTTTTATTTTTATTTTTAATTTCAATTTTTCCATAATGAAATCCTCTTATTTCTATTAAACTATCATCAATTCCATTTATTATTTCATTTCCATCAACTTTTAGCTTTGTTTTTCCAGCAGACTCTCTTTCTACAGTCAAGTATATATTAGAATTTATGCTGAGGACATCAACATCACCATTTATTCTGCTTCCCTCTATTACATCACCATTTATCCTTAACTCATCAAATGCAACATCTATTTTTATTTTATCGTCTTTTATTTTTATTCTGCTCTCTTCAGATGATTTAATATCTATGTAAACGCGATCTCCACTTTCAAGGTAGAAGCTGTGTCCATCTATTTTAATTACATTATTGTCTTCTACTGTAAACTCAACAATTCCATCAACACTTGCCAATCTTTTACCATTACCCTCGACATCAAGGGCAAATGCTGGACTAACAATAAGTGCAACTGCAACCGCTATAATATTTATTAATAGCAAGTTCTTCATGTTTCGCAATTATCTAATATTATTATATATAAAATTTATGGTCCAAACTTCTTCAGCACATGTTAAGATTATTCAGAAGTGGAATAGAGGTATGCGAGAGTTTCGTCACACCTTGGAGCGACAAAGTGAGCTGATCAAAGCTTATGCTAAGGAGAAAGGATGGGAAGAAATTTAAATTCTTAAAGGGTTAAAGGAAGATAGAAGAAACTTCAGTTTGGATTCAGGACTTTGGAAGAATTTTTCAGGAGTTACTGAACGGAATATTGTTCTAAGCAAAACTATTTATACTGGCTCAGCATTCCATACATTTCGCAAAAAGCCCAGTTTGCTCTCCATAAAGAAAGCTGAGGCTTTAAAATTAATATGCACTTAACCATAAATACTGTTTGAATTTATTGATGTTATTTATGTAGCTATAAACATGGAAACCATTGAAGCTGTTTATGAAAATGGAGTATTAAAACCTTTAAAAAAGATAAATTTAAGAGAAGAAGAAAGAGTTCTAATTAGGATTGAAAGAAAAAAACTTTATTTTTCCCCAATAAAACTAAAAAAACGGTTTCCGTAAGAAAGATAGAAGAGATGAGGAGTGAAGCATGGAGGCTTTCTTAGGATTCTTCAGCCCCAAAAATTTTAAAGATAGTGAAGCTTAGAGAAATTTTTTCTTGCAGATGATGCGTTAAGAATAGCTTCAGATGCATTTTTCCCTTTGCTAAAATCTCCTCAGCCTTTGATTTTGCTTTTTTTTTGCAAAAAATTTAGCATCTAAATATATTCTTAAATAACCCTCTTGCTGAGTCATGACTCAGCAAGGGCTTGGAGCTTTTCCTTTTTATTAAATCCCATAGATATGCCTAATAAAAGGACGCTTAGAACTATGAACTTTGCAACAGAGCGATTAGAATATCTGTGCAGATTTTTTAAGGAGTTTGAGAATCTTGAACATATCTTCGATAACGCTTCTGATAGCTTTAAATTCCTTCCAAGAGCTCAAGAAGCTCTTAAAAGAGGAAAAGAGTCTATCATAAAGTCTCTTTATCCTTAAGGGCTTTAAAGGGGTAAGTAAATCACACCTTAATCCTTTTAACGTTAAGATTTCTCTTAGGAAAGGCAAGACTTTATGGTGCATGATGCTTTTCCAGTAGTTTTTCTGAGCACAGAATCCCTTATCGGCTATTATTTTATCACCTTTTCTCAAAACTCTCCTTCTCTTAAGGTCTTTAACGATTTCTAAGAAAAGTTTTGAGTCGTTTGGCGATCCTT
>JALTZZ010000024.1 GCA_027051165.1 archaeon
TCGTCGGCAATTTATAAAAATATCTTAACCGTTTTTTGATGATGATTAATAATTAAATGTCCTTTTATTGAAAAATATTATGTATAGCTTAGCTCGCAATTATATGAGCAAGTCTCTTCGCTTGTATGATGTCTTTTGCAAGGGGTTAATAATCAAAAATCTTTTATTTCGGGAAAAATTATACCTATTAGAAAAAGCCAAGGCTGTGGCACTTGCAAAAAAGTGCCGTGGGAGGGATTTGAACCCTCGACCATCCGGTCTTCAGCCGGACGCTCTCCCAGCTGAGCTACCACGGCACTACATGATACATTTTACCATAGTAATAAATATCGTTGTAAAATTTATTAAAACACTAGATATTATAAAATGCTTTGTTAGAGTTTGTTGAGAAATCATGATTATGACACAAACATACACATAGATATTATGCCAGCTTGCAGAGCAGCAAGCTGGCGAGACAAAGATTTTAACACTCATTAAGTTATAGGCGACGGGGAAATCCTTTTCAGCATGTTCTTGATCTTTTTCCTCTTTAAGGCGCTAAATACACCTTCGCCAACACCTCTCTGCCTGTATTTCTTTTCATCGAAGGGATAGAGTCTCTTGGGATAAGAAGTCTTTTTATAAGGGATAATGGGATTGAAACCCCTTCTCCGCAAAAATGTTCTAAGCATTTTGCACTCATAAGCATTATCTGCCAAAAAATCGCTTTCAAAGCCGTTAAGATCATCAACGGTTTTGCTTCGTGATTTCCTGAAATATCTACTCCTTACGATAGACAAATGTTTGGAGCAGGGGACTATTACATGAAGCTTCTTTCTGTTCTTTCTCGAGCAATTAACTTCTGTTGCGTCTGCTACGAAAAAATTCAGTCCCATTAATCTTGCTGTAAAGAAGTTTAATCGCTTTCTTCAGCCAATCCTCGGGGATCATCTTAAAATATGTGATCAAGCTCGTAGCCAAGCTCTCTCGCCATGTATTCCTCCTCTCTAAACGTCATGTTTAGTCCTCTTATCACAATAAGCAATGCCTCGGCATCCTTTGGAGATGCTTTTAGCTTCCCTTCCCCTCTTCTTCTGCTCAAATGGATCTCCAAGCTTCTCTGCTATCCCTTTCGCTTCTTCAAATACCTTGCGAAAGTTATTTATCCCACTGAGCCTATCATATACTTGCCAGTAGCTGGGCATAGGCATATGCAGGTCTTCTCCGCCCGTATATACCTTTCTGTTTGTTCATGATTGTTCCATCTTTAGAATTTCTCAACAAACCCCCATCTAATAAAAATTTTTATATCTTATAAAATGAGGGATAAAGATATGAGGTATAGAGGTATAAAATTTGGCATGCTTTGGGGAATAATAAGCCTTATTATAGTATGGATTACTGCAGACACTATATTTGTAAAGAACGAATTTCTCTCCTTAATAATAGAGATAATCGCACTGCCAGAAACTATTTACTCAATGTTATTTATACAGAGCTCTGCACCCGGAGGAAGTTTTTATTACAGCCCCTTTCGTGCGCTTCTATTTGTGATAATTATAGGCGCTCTTTTGGGAGTTCTTATTGAGACGATTTATAGAGGAATATTCCGTAAATAATCGTTTGAGAGTTGTCATAGAAATTATTTATATCAGAAAAGCCTTGGAAAAAATTTGAGGTGGATAAAAGGAGGAATGTAGGCAAAATTCTGGGTGTGGTGCTTTTAGTTTTAATGTTTTTGGGAGCAGGTTTAGCGCCAGCGTTTGCAACAGACAATACAGCAGAGAACATTGGCAAGTTGAAGATAAAGAAGTTAGATAAAATAGAGCAGAAATTTGTAAATTTTCTAAACGTTGATTATGTAATTGTTAAATCTAAAAACTTATATAAATATGTATTCTGGGAAGAAATAATCTCGATAAGTGTTGAAGATCATGAAGAAAATTCCAAAGCTATGATTCAGATGTATTCCATTCTGAGAGAAGCTTCTCTACAACATCTATAGGACTAATTAATTTCAATTTTTCAAGTTTTTTTCTAATAATTTTTGAATAATCTTCATCTAAGTTTAATACAAAATCAATAATTTCGTGTATATCTGTTGTCCACTTTAAAATACCTGCATTAACCAAAAATTTATCAACTCCAAGCAGTTCCTGTGGATAAAAGCTTATTGTTGGTTTTGCAAGCATGCACGCCTCTCTGTTCATCGTTCCACCGCCACCTATAAAAGCCTTTGAGAAGAAGGTTAAGCTTAATGTATCGGAAAATTTTACGACAACAACATTCTCATCGAATATTTTTACATCACCCCTCGGAATAAACACAACTTTTACATGCTCCTTCAGCCTATTAACGAGCTCCAAAGAAAAGTCTCTGCTCGAGAAGTATGATGCATATACCGGTGGTTGCCTTACTACGACGTAGTTTTCAGCCTCTAAATTAAATTTATCAAGAAGGTCTTGGTTCGGTCTAAAATTTTTTACATGCTCGACCTCGCACAATCCAAAGAAGTATTCCACGCTCCTTGCTCCTTGCTCCGCAAGCTTCTCCTTGGATATAAATTCTGGTGCGACTACTTTATCAGCAAGCGGTAGTGTAAGTCTATTCTGATGCTCGGCATGCTCATTATCTACAATAAATATGCTCTTTATCCCCAAGCCAAAACAAACTCTCGGAAGCTCTACGGAATGCTTCGCTATACCGATATCGCATTCTTCTGCTATTTCAACAAGCTCTTTAGCCCTTTCTAAACTTGCAAGAAGCTTTTTCTTTTTGTCTTTTTCATGAACTCCTACCTCTATATAGTCAATGTCGTGCTCCTCAAGAAGATTTATCAGAGTTCTCTGCTTTCTCGCCGTAACAATTGGATTGTATTTTTTTATAAAATTTTTAAAAAGGTGGAAATGAGGTGCATTTGTTAGATCAACCCATATTTTCATCCTTTCATCTCCCAAATCTTCTCTGCCTCTGCTGGAAGGTTCTTATTGCACGGAGAAAATCTATCTTTCTAAAAGCTGGCCAAAACGTGTCGCAGAAATAAAGCTCGCTGTATGCGCACTGCCAGAGAAGAAAACCGCTTATTCTCTCTTCTCCAGAGGTTCTTATGATTAAGTCCGGATCCGGAGCACCGTTTGTATATAAAAACTTGCTAAATATCTTTTCATCAATATCTTCTATTTTTAGCTCACCCTTCTTTACTCTCTCCGCAATCCTCTTTACAGCGTTTAATATTTCATCTCTTCCTCCATATCCGAGTGCTATATTTAAATAGAAGTTTCTATATTTTTTTGTTGCATTCTCAGCTTTTTTAATTGCATTAATAACCCTTTCAGGAAAAAGCTCTTTTCTACCAATAACCTTTACTCTAACCCTTCTTTTATGGATTTTTTCATCTTTTGCAATTTTATTAAAATACTCAACAAAAAGATCAAAGAGTCTTTCTACCTCTTCTCTGCTTCTCTTAAAATTCTCAGTGGAAAATGCATACGTGGTCACATACTTTATTCCGAGGTCGTAGCACCAATCTAAAACTTCTTCAAGCTTCTCAGCACCCTTTCTATGCCCCTCCCAAGGCTTCATGCTGAAGAGTCTTGCAAATCTTCTGTTGCCGTCCATTATAATTGCAACATGTTTCGGTATAACACCTTTTCTTACCTCTTGTTCGAGCTTTTTTTCATATATCTTGTATATAACCTTTTTTATCAATCCATCTATCATTCTGAGCACCTACACGGTTTGCTTTTGCACTTAGAGCACTTGTTAGGATACTTGTTAATTAATGCTTCTTCAACATCTATATTATAAAGGTTTGCAAGAGAAAAAACCCAAGCAATGACATCGGCTATTTCTTCTTTTATAGATTTAATGTTGTTTTCTCTTACAGCTTTTGAAAGCTCGCCCATTTCTTCAAAAAGCCACATAAGAGTCCTTTCTTTTCCCCTCCTTCTATCCTTCTCATAATAGAGCTCTCTTATTAAATTTTGAAATTCTGAAATTTCCATGCTTCATTTAGACATTTTTAACATAGTTTACATAAGCAAAAATTTCTTTTATCGAATCAAAACCCTATAAAAACAAAATTTTATATTTAGGACTTGCTGAGCTTAATAATTTGATCTATTATAGAAACAACTTTTTCTCCTTTTGATGTCAAGACATATGAGTTATCGCTCTTTGTTACCAAGTTGAACTTCATTAGGGCTTTTAGGTGTCTGTTTAAAATTCCGGGATTAAGCTTTGTAGAGAATATAAGCTGTGAAAATCTTTGAGGGCTTTTTCTTAATGTATAGAGGATTGTTGTTACACCACTTCTTGAAATAACCTTGAGCAATTCACCATTATCAATATTTACATCATTTTTTACTTTTTCTCTTCCATGCAAATTATACACATACCTATCCTTTACCTTCTCCATCATTTTTCCACCTAATCTTGCAATTAAATAAACAAATTTAAAAACTTTATTTTACGAATTTCGATTCGTGGTTAAATACTAAAAATGAATGAAGGTAAAAATTAAGGAATTATCCTCTCTATGGGAAGAACAAGTATATCTCGTGCCCCTATCTTCTTAGCCTTCGTAATTATTTCGTAAACATCTTTTTCATCTACTACAGCGTGCACGGCAAGCATCGGCTTTTCGCTTGCAACCTTTGCTATTGTTGGACCAGCCATTCCCGGCATTATCTTCTTTATTTCTTCTATAACCTCCTCTGGAACGTTCATCATCACAAGTTTTTTATTTTCTGCCATTAAAACGCTCTTTATTGCAAGAACTATTTTTTCAATCTTATTTCTCTTATTTTCATACGACCTTCTGTTTGCTATTAAAACTGCGTTCGTGCTCAGTATTTCCGCTATAACTTTAAGCCTGTTTACCTTCAGCGTTGTTCCAGTGCTTGTAAGATCAACTATTGCATCCGCAATTCCTATATGCGGAGTTATCTCAGTAGCTCCGCTTACTTTTACAACTTCTACATTTTTTCCAACAGAATTAAAGAATTTTCTTGCCAAATTCGGAAACTCCGTAGCTATTTTTGCATTTTCGGGTAGATCTTCTATACTCTCTATTCCAGAATTCTCCGGCACCGCAACGACGAGCTTTGCGTAACCAAACTTTAAATCGAGCAAAATATCAACATCATAACCGTTTTCTTTGACAACATCGTATCCAGTAACGCCAATGTCGGCAACACCTTTATATACGAAAGCTGGTATATCAAATGCTCTGGCGAAAAGTATTTGAATATCCTTATCAATAGTGTTAGCAAAGAGCTGTCTATCGCTGGAGTCGAGTATCTTTATACCAGCCCTGTTGAGTATCTCAACACTCGGTGCATGCAACCTACCCTTGCTTGGCAACGCTATGCGGAGCATGGGCATCACGTGAGGTGGTTGCTTTGGATGTCATAGTTAAGAATGCAAGCATAATAGTAACAATGGATAATAAACGTAGAATATTAAAAAATTTTTCGATAGGTATTGAGGAAAGCAGAATTGTTGAAATTTCAGAAAACATTCCATGTGAGGCTGATTTTGTAATTGACGCCAAAGGAAAGCTTGTTATCCCCGGGTTAATAAACACGCATACGCATGCAGCAATGACTCTTTTTAGAGGATTAGCCGATGACATGCCCCTTATGAAGTGGTTGAGAGAGGAGATATGGCCAACAGAAGCTAAGCTTAAAGCGAGTCATGTCTACGCTGGAACGCTCTTAGCGTGTATGGAGATGATATCCGGTGGAATAACGTGCTTTAACGACATGTATTTTTATCCAGAGATGGTTGCAAAGAGCATCGAAGAAACTGGGATTAGGGGAGTGATCTCCTATGCAATGTTCGATTTTGGTAGAAGCGAGATGGCTGAAAGCATTGTAAAAGAGGGCGAGCACCTGATAAAAGAATATGGAAAAAGCGAAGGAAGGGTTAGAGTGGCTCTTGCACCACATGCCCCATACACATGTTCAGAAGAACTTTTAAAGCTTGCAAAAGAAACTGCAGATAAGCATGGCTTAATTCTGCATATTCACGTGTCTGAAACGAAAGAAGAAGTCAAGGATATAAAGGAAAAAACAGGAAAAACACCTGTAGAGTATCTCGATAAAATTGGATTTTTAGATAAAAACGTAATTGCAGCACATATGGTATGGCTTACTGACAGAGACCTCTCCATTGTAAAAAAAAGAAAAGTAAAAGTATCTCACAATCCGATAAGCAATCTGAAACTTGCGAGCGGTATTGCGAGAGTTGACGATATGGTAAATAAAGGGATCGTAGTATCTCTTGGAACAGATGGAGCTGCAAGCAACAACAGCTTGGATATGTTCGAAACCATGAAAACATGTGCAATCCTTCAAAAAATCCATAAAAATAATCCAGAAGCATTAAAAGCTGAAAAAGTTTTGGAAATGGCAACGATAAACGGAGCGAAAGCTTTAGGTCTCGAAAAGGAAATAGGTTCGATAGAGGTAGGGAAGAGAGCGGATATCGTAATTATAGATCTTAAGCATCCAAATTTGATACCGATAACGAATCCAATATCTCATCTGGTCTATACGGCAAAGGCATGCAACGTCGATACGGTAATAGTTGATGGAAAAATTATTATGGAAAACAGGGAATTCAGAACAATAGACTATGATCGTGTTATAAGTTTTGCAATGGAGCAGACCATTGATCTTCTCTCCGAAGCTGGAAAGGAGGATAGACTTTTTATGAAGTCCGTGTAAATCTTTTTTAAGAAATTTTTGGAAGGATAATATATATCAAAGTGTTCCGAAAATATTTAAATAACATAATACAATAACTTAGTTAGGAGGTGAGCTGTGTGGCTTTTGAGGTGTATGTAATTTTAATATTGCTGTTGCTGTTTCTACTGAGTTCTGCAATAAAGGTTGTGAGAGAATACGAGAGAGGTGTTATCTTCAGATTAGGTAGGCTTATAGGGGCTAAAGGTCCGGGAGTATTCTTCATTATACCGATAATAGATAAGATGGTAAAAGTTGATCTGAGAACCGTAACGATGGACGTTCCATCGCAGGAGGTTATTACCAAAGACAATGTTCCAGTAAGAGTTAATGCTGTTGTTTATTTTAGGATCGTTGACCCAACAAAGGCGATAACGCAGGTAGAAAACTACCTTCTCGCAACATCTCTTCTTGCACAGACAACGCTAAGAAGTGTCCTTGGTGAAAGCGAGCTTGATGAACTTCTTGCCGAAAGAGAAAAAATAAATGCAAAGCTTCAAAGAATAATAGACGAACATACAGATGCATGGGGAATTAAAGTAGTGAGCGTTGAGGTTAGGGATGTGGAACTCCCAGAAACTATGAAAAGGGCAATGGCAAGGCAGGCTGAAGCAGAGAGAGAAAGAAGGGCTAAGATCATCGCAGCACAAGGTGAGCTTCAGGCAGCTGAGAAGCTCGCTAAAGCAGCACAGATTATAGGAAAAGAGCCAGCGGCACTTCAGCTGAGATTTCTACAAACGGTTACCGAGGCTACAGCAGAAAAAGCAAGCACATTCATAATTCCGGTTCCATTAGAGCTTCTAAGAGCACTTGTTGGAAAATATGAAAGCGAAAAAAGTGAAAGCACGGAAAAATAGTTTTTTTATTTCACTCTTATAACCTTTTTTGTTGGAATTTCTCGCTTTTAAGCTTAAAATCATGTTACATTTGTTCAGCTACCAACCAGAAAAGATATAAGAGAGTTGAAATTTTAGTTTCATGGTTGAATGCTTAAATAGCTGTTCATAAATATCTTAAAATAAATAATGAAATCTCATATATAGCAATCACCAAGCCCGTAAGAATAATAGGTGTCGTTATTGATGGATCTGGTGAAATAAAATTAAAAACAACAAAAAATATGCTGTAAGCAATTAATCTGTATTTTTTTAGAAAATCTATGCTCACAATCTTATGCTTAACAAGCATTGATAAAATTATCGGAAGCTGAAAAATAAGACTGACGATGAATATCGTTGATACGTAAAACTTTACATAGCTCCTTATGGACAAGAATAGAATAACGTTTTTTTCCGTATATGAAGCAAGGATCTTTATAATGGCTGGGGTTATAAACTTAAGGGAGAGAAGAGCTCCTGCTACACCTAAGATAAAGGATATCGGTATCAGTCTTAAAATGAATTTCTTTTCATGAGGATACAATCCGGGCTTTGCGAATAGGAAGAGTTGGTAGAATATGTAGGGCATGGAAAGTGCAAGGGAAATTACCACGGAAATGTAGAACCACGCATATAGAGTTTCCATTGGGGTTAAAGAAGCTATATTTGCATTCTCTGGAACAAGATTCATAATAGTATATAGGATTTTTCTTCCGAAAAAAGAAAAAATTACAACAAAACATAAAAAAAAGAATATAATGATTCTCAAAAGTCTTGATCTCAGCTCTATTAAATGCTCTGTTACGGGCTTCTCTACATCATCAGGTGGAACTTCCATGTTTTATTTTTTCTTTTTTTCTTTAATATTTTTTAGTTCAAGCTCTTTAAGTTCAATTTCGGTCTCCATCTCTTTAACAATTCTCCTATATTCCCCAACTATTTTCCCTATTTCCCTTGCAATCTCAGGGAGCTTTTTTGGACCAAATATGAGCAGTGCAAGCACAAGAAAAATTATTGTTTCCTCCAGCATCTTTACTCTTTTTCACTTTTTTCTTTTTTCTCTTCTTCTTTTTCTCCTTCCTCTAAACCTCTCTTAAACTCCTTTTTAGCCTTTCCGAGTGCACGAGCAAGCTCTGGTATTTTATTTGCACCAAACAGGATAATAATTACGAGAAGTATAAGCAACCATTCTCCCGGACCTATCTGAAACATTTTCCCCACACCCTCTCTGCTAAAAATTTTTAACAAATTTTTCATAGACAGATAATATTAACATTATAAATCAATGTGCAAATTAAAAGCTATTGATCTTTTGGTAAAGATGTCTTTATTTTAGCAGATTTCCTATGTATATCCCTACTTCTGACTATAAAACCTGCTATAAAAATGCTCAATTCGTAAAGAAGAATAAGGGGAAAAGAAAGCATAAGCTGGCTTATCGGCGTAGGATCTGCTGTAACAGCGGCGGCGAAGATAACTATCCCCACATACATGTATCTCCTCTTCTCTTTGAGAGACTCTATACTTACGTAGTTGTTCACCGCAAGCCACGTTACCACAAGCGGGAGCTCGAAGACAAGCCCGAATATAACTGTCGTTACAAATACAAAAAATATGAAACTGCTAACCGTATAGTAGGCAAGAACTCCAGATTCCAATGCTATTCCTGTCAAAACTTTTATCATCGTTGGAAGAAGAATCTTATATGTGAAAAAAATTCCAAATATAAAAAGGAATATGCCGGAAAATATCCAAGGTATACTCCTTTTTGTGGGTTTTTTATCCAAGTTTTTTAGGACAAAATATATTAAAAACGGTAAAATTGTTATCAGTGAAAGAACGATGGCTATCTTGAGCCTAACCATGGGATATTCAAGCATTGTTGTTGCGATTATCTGAACCTCTTTCGGCTTGAGGTCTCTGTCAATTATATCTATTATATAACCGCTAACATAGAAATAAACGGATGTAAGGAGAATTATTGCAACAGCTATCTTTATAATTTGCTGTCTTAAGTAGTGAATTGTAAGATATATCTCCTTCATCTTCATAGAAGTTCTTTTTGTATCGTCTAATAATAAATCTGTTCTGTGTATCACGTTACCTTTATTACTATTAATAGGGTGTCCATGGGCTCTTCCCTGAATAGATGATGGGAAGGCAACCGGGCACCCTACAAAGCCCGTCGGGAAACACCCTTTCTCTGAGGGTCCCCGCGGGAGCGAAGCATATAGCTAGCGATGAACCCGGGTGTTAGGGAGTAGGGGACACCGACGGGCTCCTCTTTTAATACGTTAATCTAAAGCATAACAATATGCTTTCACCAGAGGCTCAGACACTGGGAGCACTTATAATTACAACGGTTGCAGTAACCCTTTCCGGAGCCTTAGCACCCGGCCCAGTTTTTGCGGTTACGCTAATAAACGGTAGGAAAAACAAGCATGCTGGTGCTTTTGTTGCTTTTGGACATGCACTCGTTGAAGTTCCGCTAATAATCTTAATTGCCCTCGGCGTAGCATATTTAAACGAATCAATCATTAGGATAATTGCATTCTTGGGAGCAGTAGTATTGTTCTACTTGGGGATATCCACAATTAAAATATCAAGTGTTGACATAGACAGCATAAACGTCTCAAAAAATTCCGTTATAGCTGGTGCGGTAACAACGGCGAGCAACCCCTACTTCTTTATATGGTGGCTGAGTTTGGGCAGCGTTTTAGTTTTTAATGCATTATACTTTGGTCTCATAGGCATAATACTTTTTATATTCTTCCACTGGATATGCGATTTTCTTTGGTATTACTTCGTTTCCTATGCGTCTTTTAAAACAAGAGGCAGATATATGATACAGAAAGGAATTTTAATATTTTCTGGAGTATTACTTCTGTTTTTCGGAGTAGTTTTTCTCCTCTATTCTCTAAGCATAAAAATCCTCTAAACCAAAATTCAATCTTATGTTAACTTTTTTAATATGGCTTTAGAATGCTAAAGAGAAGGGTTTGGCATGCAAGAAGCTTACGTATATGTTGATGCCTCTCGAAGCAAAAATGGAGCTGGAATAGGAATTGTTATAAAAGATAGTGAAAATGTTGTTTTGAAGGAATACAGGGAATTTCTAAGCGATACAACGAGCAACCAAGCGGAATATAAAGCATTGATAAAGGCTCTTAAAATGTGCAGAGATATGAAGTTCAAAGCTGTGAAGGTGTTTTCACACAGCGAGCTTATTATAAACCAGCTAAAGGGTATATACAAAGTAAAGAACAGACATTTGCTCGAATTATTTAAAGAAGTCAAAATACTTGAGGAGTTCTTCAATAAGGTAAAATATTACTACATTCCAAGAACATTCGACAGATATGCTGAGAGGTTAATAAACGAGGATGCAATAGCCTAATTTTTTTCGAAAACAACACAGCACACATCAATATCCTTGTCTCTGCATACATTCTTCAGTTTAAATTTTTTATGAATTTTTAAGATTTCGCTCAGTGTATAGAATCTCGCATTTAAATAGAAGGTGTTTCCGGAAATTTTCTTTTTAATATACAGTCTTCCGAGAGCAGAATCTCTTGGAACAAAGCATATAATAAGCTTTCCCTTATTTTTTAAAATTCTATGAACTTCATCTAAGGCTTTTCGAGGTTCCTTTAGAAAGCATAAAGTAAAAATAAGAAAAACGTTAGAAAAAACTTCATTTTTGAAAGGTAAATAATGTGCATCTGATAAGATAACATTAATACCTCTGCTTTTTGATATTTTTAGCATGTTTTTTGAAATATCAACGCCATACTTAATTCCGAGTTCTCTTGCAAACCTTCCGCTGCCAACACCGATCTCGATGCTGTTTTCCAAGTTTTCCTTTGAATTTATTAAACATTTCTTTATAAGCTCTACCTCTCTTTTAAAAATATCTTTATTTTTTATATACCATTCATCGTATTTCTCTGCATACCTGTTGAATGCATTTTGCAGCATGTTTTTTAATATGTAATAGAAAAATTTAAATTCACAAACCTGCAATTATAATGTGGAGTGTGAGCACTATGGCAAAAATCCTTGTGGTTGATGACGAACCAGACATCGTCAATATCGTTGAAAGAATTCTAAAAAAGCATGGATTCGAAACTATAGGTGCTTACGGTGGTGAAGAAACACTTAACATATTAAAAAAAGAAAAACCTGACCTAATTCTTCTCGACATAATGATGCCCGGAATGGACGGTTGGGAAACTGCAAGGAGGATTAAAGAAAATCCCGAAACAAAAGACATTCCAATAGTTTTTCTCACAGTAAGAGGAGAAGAGGAAGATCAAGAGAAAAGTTTTGCCTATTCTAAGGCGAATGCTCATATAACAAAACCTATTATTGAAGAAAAGCTTGTAGCAACGATAAAATGGGTTTTGAAAACTTCGAAAAGAAAGCAATAATTGGTGTTGTTCATCTAAAGCCTCTGCCAGGGGAACCTTTAAATACTTGTTCTCTTGAGGAGATTTTAGAAAGAGCTCTTGAGGATGCAAGATCTTTGGAAAGTGGTGGTGTAGATGCGCTAATAGTAGAAAATTTTGGTGATGCTCCATTTTTAAAGGCTGTGGAGCCTCATACAATAGCTTTCATGACATATATAGCAAGCGAGATTAAAAAGGAAGTTTCTATACCTATAGGAATTAACGTCCTCAGAAACGATGCAAAGGCTGCACTTGCCATAGCGACCGCGATAAGAGCTGATTTTATAAGGGTAAACGTCCATGTCGGTGTTTATGTAGCTCCAGAGGGCATCTTAGAGGGAAAAGCTCATGAAACCCTTAGATATAGAAAAATTTTAAAAAGCAACGTAAAGATATTTGCTGACGTTCATGTTAAGCACGCATACCCCTTAGGTTTTAGTATAGAGGAAATTGCCGTTGAAGCCGTTGAAAGAGGTTTAGCAGATGCCGTAGTTGTAACTGGAAAAAGAACAGGAGAAGAAACAAGTTTAAATGATTTAAAAAAGGTAAAAGATGCTGTTAACGTTCCTGTTCTTGCTGGAAGTGGTTTAAACGCTGACAACATTGAAAAGATACTCAAAATTGCAGATGGTGCAATAGTTGGAACATTTTTTAAAAATAAAAGGGGAGAAATAGACGTTAATAAAGTTAAGATTCTCGTTAAAAAGGCGAAAAAGATAAAAAGCAAAAAATAGAAATAAAATTGCATGGTGATAAAAGTAGGATGCTGTGGATTTGCCGAATCTATGACAAAATATTTTAAAGATTTTAATCTCATAGAAATCCAGAAGACGTTTTACACATTTCCAAAGACAAGCACCGTTAAAAGATGGAGAGAAAAAGCCGGGGATGATTTTGAATTCACGATAAAAGCCTCTCAGTTAATTACACATGATCCAAGCAGTCCAACATATAAAAAGGCAAAAATTAATATTCCTGATGATGAAAAAGATAAATATGGGTTCTTTAGAAATACGGATGAAGTTTTCGAAGCTTGGGAAAAAACAAAAGAAATTGCAGAAATTCTAAAGAGCAGGGTGGTTGTCTTTCAAACACCAGCAAAGTTTAAAGAAACAAAGGAGAATATTGAAAATATAATGGGATTCTTCTCGGCAATAGAAGGGGATTTTAATTATGTTCTTGAGATAAGGGGAAAATGGAACATCAAAACTATTAAGAAGATATGTGAAGAATTTAATATTACACACTGCACAGATGTTCTCGTTGAAAAGCCAGTTTATATTGGAGATTTGGCATATTTCAGACTTCATGGGTCTAAAGGAGAAAGAATTTATAGATATAAACATACAAAAGAAGATTTCGAGGAAATTTATGAACATACATCTAATTTAGATGTGGACTGCTATATTCTCTTCAACAACATTTACATGCTTGAGGACGCAAAGAGGTTTAAGGAGTTCATTTCTCAAAAATTCACGCAACATTAAATCTCGTATTCCACGATTCTATAGAAATAGTATGGCTGATATTGAGTCATCCAGAAGGGAAGTGTATTGTAATCAAATTCCATCCTTATTTTAATTTTTGTTCCTTTTTTAAAGATTTTTTTAAGAAGATCTTTGAGCTTGATATCAAGATCTTCAAGTGTTCTTCCGGAAACTGATATGTCATCATTAAAAGCCATCCATTTTCCTTCTTTATAAATAATCCTTAAAACAATCTCTTTTTTAATTTTTTTCTGGCAATTCATAAAAATCACCAAAAAATAAAAAATAGAAATTTATTTCGCTGGAAGTGGTTCCATTCCATGGTGGAAGAGCCATGCTATGAACAAGCCAAGCGGCGTTATTATTAGGAAGAGTATTATTGCATACGCTAAGGCAAGCTTTCCTATGCCTTCTTTTCTGAGCTCTCTGAAGTCTGTAACTATGCCAATGCTTGTGAACGTTAAGAGGAAGAAGAATTTTCTCAGTGCACCTTCAACAGGTTTCAAGCCAAATTCTAAATCTTTTAAGGAGAGTGCACCGCTGAATCCAAGTATCATTATTATGAACATTGCAAAGAAGTATCCGAGGACGAATTTTGGAAATCTGAACCATATTTCTATCTTCGGAACCTTCTCTCCCGGTCTTCTTTCAAAGTGCGTTACCCATATTACTGCAAGTATAAACGCCCATACGCCTATGAACATGTCTATCCATATCTTCGTCAGTATTGCTGAGTTTGTTATCCATCCTTCTTCCCAGAATATTCCTTTGCTCTCAGCTTTTGCCCTCATGAGCTCGTCGAGAATTGCACCAGCAGCAGCATCTGCACCATCAGTCTTTATCGTTAAACCTAAGCTCGCTCCAGCTGATATCGGCTCGTTAAACCAGAACTTTGTGAGGAGCGGCGGATATACTATGAGCTGAATTGTAGCAAATATGACTATTATAGCTGAAATCATTACGGGTATTATAGGTCTTGCCCTTATAGCACCGGCAGTGGCTATTGCTGCTGAAACTCCACAAATGGAGATTCCGCTTGCAAAGCATGCAGCCCATTCTCTTGAAAATCCAAAATACTTTCTCGTTATGTAGTAAGATATGGGCCAGTATAGTAGATATGCTGCAATTGTTGCACACATTCCAGCTACAACCAAGTGTGTAGCATAGCCGGGGGCTTCCAACGCCTTTAGACCAAGTTTTGCACCTAAGGCAACTATTGCTATTTTTATGAACCACTCTGGTCTCGCACCCTTCAGCATGAACTCTTTAAATCTTTTTGGAGCAAGGTTCCCTATTATTAAACCTATAATCAATGCAAGTATATAGTGTGCTCCACCGAGTTGCAATCCGCTTTCTATACCCAGCTTCTCCCACTTTGTTGAAGGAGCACTTATATAGGCATTTTTTCCTATTATATATGCTATAACTGTTAGGATGAATATTATCGTCCATGCAGCGAGGTAATCTCTAAGCTTCCACTTCATCGCCCAAGCTCCGATTAGAGTTACTATTGTAAAGATTATATACGACACTACAAGTGCCGCAATGGGACTCATTATCCCCTTGTGTGCCGGACCCATTGCCTTAGAGATGTCTACCCAAGTATTGAACTTTATTATCCATCCTGTTAGCTCAGTATGTGTTGCTGCGGCAATTATTCCGAGAATTACGAATAGAGTTCCTATCCAGAAAGCCCACCAGTCCTCTGTGCTGAACATTCCACTATACCATTTCCTCTCCTCAATTCTCTCTTCAGCCATTTAAACCACCTCAGTATTTTGTAAGTATAAACACGTTTATTATCGCTGCAAGCACTATCATCGCTATAATCCCTGCGACAATGCTCCCAAAAACGAGCTTTGATTCTATAGGCTCCCAGGGTTCCGCTTCCTTAACCTCCTCTCTAACTTCCTCCACCATAACCAAAACCCCCAAAGGGGTATTTAAGAGAGACTTTTATGTAAAGCAAACCATTCCTACAGGGGGTGCCATCACCACCACACCCAATCTATTATATTCTATTTAATAGTATATAAAACTTACGCTTCAATTTCTTAGAATGCATAAGTCAAATGTTTTTTAATTTTAAATCATTTTAAAATTCTTTTTAACTTTTATTAATAAAAATGTTTCCTATGAAAACTTAGGTCTATAATGCAATTAATAAAATATTGATTGATATTAATTAACAAAAAATTGTACAAAAATTGCTGTAAACACTGTAGACCAATTAAAACGCTTATATTGCCATCTAAGGAAAAGATCTAAGTATAAACAAAGATTTTCACACTAAGAGGTTCTGGGAATTTTTTATATTTTATATTTCAAATTTAAATATTATATTTAAACTCACAAAAGTAAAAACTTCTCAAAAATAACTGTATTGATACAAGTGCTATAAGAGAATAATTTAACACCTTTATTGTCCTTCATCATATACAAAATATCTGTTGAAGAGATGTTATCTATATCCTTATTTACGAGCTATTAAACATTAATTTGACTCCGCTCTAAGGGCTTCGAGCATGCAGTTACATCAGCTTCTACTCCAGCTGGTTTCTCTGCTCTTAGAAGCACTAATAAAGCTTTTTTTCCAAGTTGGACAATTTCGAAAATATTTTAGAATTTCATGCTTCGGGACTAAAAAATGAAAACAAATTTGTAAAAGAAAAATTGCTGCAAAAATAAACTCAAATTATCCAGAAAAAATATAAGCCTCGGGCGGGATTTGAACCCGCGACCTGGTGATTACAAGTCACCCGCTCTACCAGGCTGAGCTACCGAGGCTCATTAGAGGTTGTGTGGATTAACTATTTATAATAAAACTGAAAATCTTATTAAAAATGATATGCGGTATAGATGAAGCTGGTAGAGGATGTGTAATTGGGCCACTCGTTATAGCCTGTGTTTGCATAGAAGATAACGATGAAATAAATAATTTCAAGCTGAAAGATTCAAAAAAGCTTAGAAAAAGTGTAAGAGAAAAGATTTTTGATGAAATATCAGATAAAATAAAATATAAAGTTGAAATAATACCACCAAGAGAAATTGATCTTGCAGTTGAAAGAAAAAAACTCAATTTCCTCGAAATAGAAAAGATATGCAATTTGTTGGAGCATTTTAAGCCTAAGATTGTCTACATAGACAGTCCAATTGTTAATACAAAGAAATTTGTTAAGGAAATTAAAAATAGAATAAACCTTGAATGTAAGATTATTGCAGAAAACAAAGCTGATGAGAGATATCCCATAGTCTCTGCGGCAAGTATTATTGCAAAAGTGATAAGAGATAGGGAGATTGAAAAATTAAAGGAAAGGTATGGTGATTTTGGAAGTGGTTATCCAAGCGATCCGCGAACAGTAGCCTTTCTAAGAGAGCACTATATGAATAAAAGGAGACTACCAGATTTTGTAAGAAAAAGCTGGAAAACTATAACAAAAATAAAAAACACAACTCTTGAGCAGTTTATATGATTGTTTAATATTTTTTAACATTGTTATTTAGATAAAAAATTTCTGTTGTAGCACTAATTTTCAAGGAGGTCAGCAATTGAAGATTACAATAGTAGGTAGCGGTAAAGTAGGGTCGAGTATTGCCAGATTACTTGCAATAAAGCAGCTCGCAGATGAAATTGTCCTTATAGATATTAATGAAGGCTTGGCGAAAGGAACCGCCTTAGATTTGTTGCACGCATCGAGTATAGATCATCATGCGTGCAGAATCGTAGGAACTAAGGACTATGAGTTCGCTGAGGATAGCGAGCTCTATATAATAACCGCTGGAGCACCGAGAAATCCGGGAATGAGCAGAAAAGACCTTTTCGATAAGAATGCAAAAATAGCGGTAGAAGTTTCTGAGAACATAAAAAGGGTTAGTAACAGTAGGAGCAAGATCATAGTAATAACGAATCCCGTGGATGCAATTTCCTATGTTGTAAAAAAAGTAACAGGGTTTGATAGAAGAAGAGTTATAGGACTAAGCGGAGTCTTAGACTCTGCGAGGATGAGATTCTACATAGCGCAGGAGCTTGATGTGGCACCAGAAAACGTTACCGCTATAGTTATAGGCGGACACGGAAACCACATGGTTCCTCTCGTTAAATATTCTACTGTTGGAGGAATACCGATTACACAGCTTTTAAGCAGAGAAAAAATAGAGGAAATTGTAGAAAGGACAAAAAGAGGCGGAGCAGAAGTTCTCGAAACAATGGGGTTCAGTGCATTCAGCGCACCTGCCTCAAGCGTTGTTGAAATGATAGAATCAATAATTAAGAATAAAAGAAAGATACTGCCATGTTCTGTTTATTTACAGGGAGAATATGGAGTCAACGACTGTTTTATAGGTGTTCCAGTAGTCTTAGGAAAAAACGGATTAGAGAGGATTATAGAAGTGGAGCTGGATGAGGAGGAAAAGAAGAAGTTCTTAGAATCCATCAACGAGGTTAGGAGCCTTATAGAGAAGATAAATCTATGAAGATATTAGAAGAGAGGAAGGAAGGAATAAAAATAAAAATAGAGACCTTGGATGACCTTTGGTATTTAAAGATACTTTTAAAAGAGGGAGATAAAGTAGCAGGTAAAACTTTTAGAAGGATTAGAAGTGAAAATACGGTAAGAGCCGATAAAGGTGAAAGGATACCTGTTTTTATAGAAATTGATGTTGAGAAAATAAAATTTTCCGAATATAAGAATTCTCTAAGAATAACCGGAAAAATAAGGTATGCAAGCGATGAAAGCGTTCCTTTAGGCTCTTATCATACAATTGAGGTTAGAGTAGGGGATTCAATATTTATATCCAAGGAATTCAGCGATCAGGAAATTGAAATACTAAAAGAAGCTTTAAAACACTCAAAGAAAGCTGAAGTGCTAATACTATGTATAGAAGACGATGAAGCGGAATTTTCTGTTGTAAGAAAGAGGGGTGTCGACAATATTGCAAGGATAAGCTATGCCGTCAGCGGGAAAAAGAATATAAAGGAGCACGATGCATCAAAAAAAGAATTTTTTTCTCAAGTTCTAAATAAGCTAAAAGAACTTGTTGAGAGGGAAGAAGTAGAAAAAGTTATAATAGCAGGAATAGGATTCTTTAAAGAGGATTTTTACGAATTTTTGAAGGAAAAGGAGAGGAAACTTGCTGAAATGTGCAGCATTGTTGACGTTTCAAGCTCAGCGAGGGCTTGCATTCAAGAAGTTCTGAGAAGGGGTGTTATAGAGAAGATATGCGAGGAAAGCAGGATATCAACAGAAGCAAGGCTTGTTGAAGAAGTTCTGAAAGAAATAGCTAAAGACGGCAAAGCTACTTATGGATTGAGTAGTGTTAAAGAAGCTTTGAGCTACAGTGCTGTAGACACGCTTCTTGTAACCGACAACGCACTTAAAAAAATAGAGGAAGTTGAGGAGATAATGAAGCTCGCAAGGGACACTGGTGCAAAGACATATATTATCTCCACGGAGCACGAGGCTGGAGAGAAGCTTGACAGCATAGGAGGTGTGGCTGCTCTTCTTAGATTTAAGGTCTAAACATTAAATGCTTTCATAATTGCTGCAGCAATGTCTTTTGGAGAGATGGAAGCCTCTATTTCGTTTTCCTTATAGAATTTCTCAATAATTTCAGCAATTTTTTCTTCTGAAGCTTCTGCACCTTTTAAAGCCTCTTCAAGCTCTTCAATTTTTTCTTCTGGAAAGAAAAAGAAATCTCCTGTAATCCTTATATCCTTTATTTTATTCTCTTGGGCTTCAACGTCTATTCGCAGAAGACCACCTTCAACCTTTAAAATGCCCTCAGCCATTTAAATCCCCCTATCTTTTAAATATCCATTCTCTGCTTCTATATTTTTCAACGAATTTTTCCGCAAGCTCTTTTTCCTCATCGGTTAATTTATCCTCGTAGAACTCAACGTCTAAAGCTTCTGCAAATCCCTTTAGCAGTGCTTTTTTAGCCTCCTCTTGAGAAACCTCTCTGCCCAGAAGCTCTTTTAAAGTTGTAACCCTTTCTTTTAAGGTGCTTACTCCCTTATCTTCGAGCTTTTGCTTAGGTATTTTTAGAACGCTGGCTGCAATTTCATAGTCGAAGTCTGTAAGGAATGTTCCATGCTGTATCTTAGCTTTGTGCATGTTTGTCTGGGCGTTTCCAGATATCTTTTTTCCCTGAACTAAGACATCGTTTTTTCCTGTAAATGTGCCCTCTAATCCAAATTCTTTTAAAGCGTTTATTAATCCGGTTGTGGCAACCCTGAAGCATGATTGGAAGTTCTTTGGTAGATAGCCCGAGTCCCACTTTGCGACTATGCTGTAGTATAGTTCTTTTTCGTCAAAATAAGCTGCTCCTCCACCGCTTGGTCTCCTCGAAATCTCTACGTTAAGCTTTTTGCATGCATCTACGTTGAGTTCTTTCTCAACGCTCTGGAAGTATCCTATACTCGCGGTTTTTGGGCTTGCAATCCATAGCATGAACGTGGGCACACCTTTATAGGCTATTGCCTCCTCAATGGCATGTAGCATGGGTAGACTAACATAGCCCAAGTCTATGAACCTCATCTCCTTCATGAGGAAAAGTTAATAGGAACTCCTTTATTAATCTTTTTATCATAATGTTAATGATTTATTATTTTAAAAAATCTTCTAATACTCCTTGTTAACTCTACTTTTGAGCCTCAATTCATTAGCAATTATCTATATTAATCTGAATAAAAGGAAAAATTTTTATAAACAAAGTATTTTATAATATCTCTATGAAGGCATTAATCTTAGCTGGCGGAAAGGGAACGAGACTTTGGCCAATTTCGAGAGATAAATTTCCAAAACAATTTCATAAGGTAGTAGGTGATAAGACATTATTAGAAGCTACTGTAGAGAGAATTGCCGGAATAGAATTTTTTGTATCTACAAATGTTGAATTTAAGCTTCTTGTTAGAGATATTCTGAAGATAGATGACGAAAGAATAATTGTAGAGCCGGCATGCAAAAATACCGCACCAGCAATAGCATATGCCCTGCAATACCTTTTAGAGAAGGAGTTTATAAATGAAGAGGAGCCTATTGCTGTTCTACCAAGCGATCATTACATAGAGGAAAAGGATAAATTTAGGGAATATCTAAAGAAAGCTGAAGATCTTGCAAAAAAGCATGTTGTTACGTTTGGGATCAAGCCAAAAAGAATAGAAACTGGATACGGATATATAAAGCTTGGAGAAAGAATAAACGGTTTTGCATATAAAGTTGATAGATTTATTGAAAAACCGAGCTATGAGAAAGCAAAAACACTCATTGAGAATGGAGCACTCTGGAATTCCGGTATATTTATGTTTACACCAAAAATATTCTTTAATGAGCTTAGAAAATGTTCACCAGAAATTTATAACTGTTTGGGAGAATATTTTGAAGATACTTGCAAAAAGTTTGACGAGATGCCAGAGATATCTATAGACTATGCGTTGGCAGAAAGGAGCAGAAATATTGTATGTGTTCCTATGGATATCTCTTGGAGCGATCTCGGCTCGTGGGATGCTGTGTATGAAATTGCGGAGAAGGATTCAAATGGAAATTATACGAAAGGTAACATATATCAGGTAGATACGAAGAATAGCTTAATATACAGCGAGGATAACAAGCTTATATGCACGCTTGGCGTGAAAGATATATTTGTTGTTGACAGCGGAGATGTTATCCTTATTTTAAAGCGGGGTTATGGGCAAAAAGTAAAGGATCTTGTGGAAAACTTAAAGACCTTAAAGGTTAAAGAAGTTTACGAGCATATAATTGGATACAGACCTTGGGGTTACTATAAGGTTCTTCTTGAAGGAAATAGATATAAAATAAAGAAAATCGTTGTTTATCCGGGAGCAAAGCTCAGCTATCAGATGCACTATCACAGAAGCGAGCATTGGGTTGTTGTTAAAGGCACTGCAAGGGTTATAATAGACGGAAAGGAATACATAGTTAGAGAGGGTGAAAGCGTGTTCGTTCCAAAGGCATCTAAGCATAGATTAGAAAACCCCGGTAAGGTTACTCTCGAAATTATAGAAATACAGCAAGGCGAGTATCTTGAAGAGGACGACATAGTTAGGTTTGAGGACGAATACGGAAGGGTTTAAAGCAAGAACGGTGTTTTAATGAACGAGGTAAAGGTTTTCTTTGTTGCAATGCTTCCAGTCTCAGAGCTCAGGGGTGCTCTTCCCTTAGCCTTGATGCTTGGAATTCCAGTAGAGAGAGCTCTAATAATATCTATTCTCGGAAATTTTCTTCCAGTTCCATTTCTTCTTGTTTTTTTAAGGAAAGTTGAAGAGAAGATAATATTAAAATATGAGATTCTGAAGAAAATATACATGAAAATTGTGGCTAAGGTTAGAGAAAGAACAAAAAAAAGAATAAGGAAATACGGAATATATGCACTTGTTTTGTTTACTGCAGTTCCGCTACCTTTTACTGGTGCTTATACTGCATGCTTAGCCAGCTATCTCTTTGGGCTTGATGTTGCTAAATCTGTAGTCGCAATATTTTTGGGAATTATAATATCTGCATTTATTGTTCTCTCCGCCATATTAGGATTTATTGCTTTTTTGTAAAACTTTAAAATAACGTTTTTTTCTTAGCTCATGTGGAATAAGTTCCTCAGAACCTGTTAGCATTCTTACAAGTTCTGCAATTATTTCTCTAATTTCAATTTGAACGTCGTAATACTTCTTGATATCTTTTGTTTCAACAATCTCTATTGCAAGTTTTATTGGTATCAACCACTTCTTTATCTTCTTATTCTTCTGAAGCTTATTTATTAAAGCTTTTAATGTCTCAACATCTTTTTCTATAAAGAGTAGCTTTATTCCCTGAGCAATTCCTCTAAGAATTTTCTCCTTATATTCTTTTCTTTTTATTCTCTCAAAATCCGACAGAAACTCACTTAAATATTTATCAGCATTTCCAAAGTTCCTTTCCTTTAAATTTATTATCGTAAAAATAAACATCACCAAAGCTTTTTCTACCATAATTTCATCTCTCGTTGGAACATTCCTTATTATATCTTTTATCGTATTTTCCACATCCCCATATCTCAGCGATAAGATAGCTTTAAT
>JALTZZ010000025.1 GCA_027051165.1 archaeon
TCTATAAGGGAGTTGAATTGGAGGACTACGTTTTCTGCGGACCCTCTTGCGTCTTTACCAACGTCCTTACTCCAAGAGCTTTTATAGAGAGAAAGCACGAGTTCAAAAGAACACTCGTTAAAAGAGGAGCTACCATAGGAGCCAACGCCACGATAGTCTGCGGTAATACCATAGGCAGGTATGCGATGGTGGGAGCTGGAGCAGTAGTTGTCTCAGATGTGGAAGACTACTCCTTATATACGGGTGTACCCGCTGGGAGAAACGGTTGGGTGTGCAAATGCGGTGTTGTCTTGGTTAATAAAGAAAGGGTAAAGGGTGAGGTGCTACGCCAAACCGATGGAAAGACTGAGATAATGTGTCCCAACTGCGGAAGCAGATATATATTAGAAGGAGACCTGTTCTACCCTCTGGAGGAGAAGATATGAAGGTCAAAGCAAAGAGGGTCAAAGATGGTTTTTTAATTCCGCTAATAGAGGAGTTAAAGGACAAAGATGAGATAGAGGTTGAGATAGAAGAATCATCCGAAAAAAAGCGCAACTGGAGCGATGAATATATAGAAAAGCACTGGAGAGAGCTTGGAATGAGGACAAACTCTCTGGATATAGATGACGACAGTAGATTGTATGAAGCTGCAGAAAAATTCTATAATGAGAAATATAGTTATTGATCTCAACATACTTCTGGACTACTACGAAGAAAACAGAAGGGGAAAATATCCAAGTTCGGTAAAAGCATTTGATTTATTGAAGGGCAAAGATTTCGCATTTGTGTCGTCATCAAGCATTGATAATTTTGAGTTTTTAAAATATAAGGATCTTTCAGATACTTATCCAGATATGAGCAGAAAACACAAGCTCAAAATAGTGCACAACTTTATCAAAGAGATACTGTCCCTATTTAAGATAGCTAAAACGCCCTCTTATGTGGAGTTTGACTTTGACGATATAGAAGATTCACTTATACTTGCAAGTGCTGAAGCAATAAATGCACTCGTCCTCACGAGGGATGAGAAGCTTTTAAGTAAATACCCTTATAAGACAATCACACCAGAGAAATTTTTGAGTTTGCAGGCGAATAGAGATAAAGAAGAGGTCAAAATGTTAGACCTAACCAGAGAAACATTCTATATGTATCCAGATATAGAAAGAAATACAGATGAAATCATAAAAAAATCCAACTTTATACTCGGAGACGAGGTCAAAAGGTTAGAGGAAAGGATAGCAAACTACGTAGGAACTAAATACGCCGTAGGCGTCTCTTCCGGGACAGATGCCCTCGTTATGTCCCTTAGGGCGTTAGCCATTCAGAGGAAAAACCAAGAATATTGGGACAGAGAAGACCTAATAATAACTACACCCTTCACCTTTACCGCAACCGGAGATGCCATTCTGAGAGCTGGAGCAACTCCGCTCTTTGTGGACATAGACCCTGACACCTACAACTTGAACCCGGAGCTTGTAGCCCATGCGGTTAAGAAGTTCGGCAAGCGGGTTAAAGGAATACTTCCCGTTCACCTCTACGGACAGCCCTGCGATATGGATGCAATAATGGAGATAGCCCGTGAGAACGGCCTCTTTGTGGTTGAAGACTGTGCCCAGAGCTTTGGAGCTAAGTGGAATGGTAAACAGACGGGTTCTATTGGAGACACGGGGTGCTTTAGCTTCTTTCCATCAAAAAACCTCGGTGGATTTGGCGATGGCGGGATGATAACCACAGACGACGAAAACCTATACGAGCTACTTCTGATGCTGAGAAAACACGGAGGAAAAGACAAATACAACGTTGACCACATCGGCTACAATGCCCGCCTTGATACCCTTCAGGCGGCCGTCTTGCTTGCCAAGATGGAGTATATAGACGAATTCACAGAAAAGAGACGGGCGATAGCCCGTGTTTATGATAAAGAATTGAAGAATATAGACTGGCTTCAAACTCCCAAGGTGCTTGAAAAAGCTTACCACGTCTATCATCAGTACACCCTCAGAGTTAAAAACAAAAACAGAGACGAGCTCCAAAAGTCCCTGAAGGAGAAAGGTATCCAAACTATGGTCTATTACCCTGTTCCTCTCCACAGAATGGTCGTCTTCCAGAGGAATGGAATGGAAGTTTATAAAGACCTGACCAACAGCGAGCAGGCGGTAAGGGAGGTTTTAAGCTTGCCCGTGGAGCCTTTGTATGAAGGGGATACTGCTTGCTTAGTAGCCGAGTGTATAACAAGTGTCACAAATGTATAACCTTAAATATAAAAAGGTTCTTGTTACAGGCTCATGCGGATTCATCGGGAGCCACTTGGTCGAGAGACTTCTACAGGAAGGCTGTGAAGTTAGAGCCTTTGTGTACTACAACGCATTCAACAGCTGGGGGTGGCTCGATACCTTTCCGGAAAAGGAACTAAAAGAGATAGAAATTTTCACGGGTGATGTAAGAGATCCCAACGGAGTTAGAACTGCGACTAAAGGTGTAGATGTGGTCTTCCACCTTGCAGCACTGATAGGCATTCCCTTTAGTTATCACTCTCCTGATAGTTATGTTGATACCAACATCAAGGGAACTCTAAATGTCTTACAAGCTTGCAGGGATTTAGAGGTTGAAAAGGTATTAGTAACTTCAACTTCTGAAGTATATGGAACAGCGAAATATGTCCCAATAGATGAAAATCACCCAAGACAAGGACAGTCTCCTTATTCCGCGACGAAGATAGGTGCTGATTTCATAGCTGAGAGCTTTTACAGAAGTTTTGACTTGCCTGTTGTTATAGTAAGACCTTTTAATACGTATGGACCAAGACAATCAGCAAGAGCTGTTATACCAACAATAATAACCCAGCTTCTTTCTGGAAAAGAAGAGATAAAACTTGGAGCACTTCATCCCACACGAGATTTGGTTTTTGTGAAGGATACTGTTGAGGGGTTTATTGAAATTGCAAAATCTGATGGTACAATAGGAAAAGAGATAAACATAGCAACTGGGAAAGAGATCTCCATAGGGGATCTGGCTCAAAAAATAATAAACATGATAAATCCTGAAGCTAAGATAAGGGTTGAAAAAGAAAGACTTAGGCCAGAGAAAAGCGAGGTAGAGAGACTCCTCGGGGATAATACCAAAATTAAGAAGCTGACCAATTGGCGGCCGAGATATACTCTTGACGAAGGGATCCAGATAACCATTGAATGGTTTAGAAATAAAGAGAATTTAAGACTGTACAAGCCCGATCTCTATAATGTATGAAGAAGTAATAAACTTTATCAGGGAGCTCTATAAGACTGATGGTTTTATCCCTTTGCATGCTCCTGTGTTTAGAGGAAACGAAGAGAAGTATGTGTTGGATGCAATTCGCTCAACATTTGTTTCCTCAGTAGGGGTATACGTCAGAAAATTTGAGGAAAAAATAGCTGAATACACGGGAGCGAAACACGCTATAGCAACAGTTAATGGAACGTCAGCCCTCCACGTAGCCCTGCTTCTTTCTGGTGTGAGTCCGGGAGATGAGGTCATAACGCAACCACTGACATTTGTTGCGACCTGTAATGCAATAAAGTATTGCGGTGCGGAGCCTGTATTTGTAGATGTATCCCTAAAGACACTGGGCATGTGTCCAGATAGCTTGGAAAGTTTTTTGAATGAATTTGCGGATCTCAGGGGAGAGTATGCTTATAACAAAAGGACGGGTAGAAGAATTAAAGCCTGCGTTCCTGTTCATGTTTTTGGGCATCCCGTAGAAATTGACAAGATTATTGAAATATGTAAGAGATATAATATAGATGTGATTGAAGATTCTGCTGAAAGCTTAGGAAGCTTCTATAAGAATAAACACACCGGAACTTTTGGTAAGTTTGGGATTTTAAGCTTCAATGGAAACAAAATAATAACCACCGGTGGCGGGGGGATGATATTAACAAACGATGAAGAGTTAGCAAAGAAAGCTAAACATATCACTACAACAGCAAAAGTTCCACATACGTATGAATACTTCCATGATGAAGTAGGTTATAACTACAGGATGCCTAATATAAACGCAGCTTTAGGTGTTGCCCAACTTGAACAATTAGAAAATTTTCTTAAAATAAAAATGAAAATAGCACAAGAATATAAAATATTTTTTGATAAAAAAGGAATAAACTTTTTTACTGAGCCAAAAGATTGCCGTTCAAATTATTGGTTAAATGCTATTATTTTAGAAAGTAAAAAACAAAGAGATGAGTTTTTAGAAATAACAAATAAAAACAGTATTCAAACAAGACCGGTTTGGACTTTAATGTATAAACTACCTATGTATAAAAACTATTTTAAAGTAGATACACCAAATGCAGAATATATAGAAGAAAGACTTGTAAACATTCCAAGCGGGGTAATTCATGAATGAAAAGCCCGAAATACTTTTAATTGGTGGTGGAGGGCATTGTAAAGCCGTGATTGATGTAATAGAGCAAGAAAACAGATTTAAAATAGCTGGGATAATTGATATAAAAGAGAAAATAGGAGAAAAAGTTTTAGGCTATAAAATTATCGCTTCAGATGAAGATTTAAAACTTCTTTTAAAAGAATATCAATATGTTTTTATCTCCTTAGGTCAAATAGGAAATTGTGAAAAAAGAAAAGAGCTTTTTAAGAAATGTAAAAATTTAGGATTTAGTTTTCCTAAAATAATTTCACCTTATGCTTATGTCTCTAGATATTCTATTATAGGAGAAGGGACTATAGTTATGCATGGAGCAATTATAAATGCAGGGGCAAAAATAGGAAATAATTGCATAATAAACTCTAAGGCTTTAATAGAGCATGATGCTGAAATAGAAGATAACTGTCATATTAGCACAGGAGCTATCATAAATGGAGGAGTAAAAGTAAAGGAATGTAGCTTTATAGGTAGCAATGCAACAACAAAACAATATATAACAATACCAAAAAATTCATTCATAAAAGCAGGGAGCATTGTTAAATGAAAACTTTTATAATAGCTGAAGCTGGAGTAAATCATAACGGTGATATAAACCTTGCTAAAAAACTTATTGATATAGCAGTAAAAGCAGCTGCAGATGCAGTGAAATTTCAAACATTCAAAACAGAAGAAGTAATAAGTGAATATGCCCCTATGGCAGAATACCAAAAGAAAAACATAGGAAAAGAAGAAAGCCAATTGGATATGGTTAAAAATTTGGAGCTAACCTATGAAGATTTTAAGGAATTGAAAAATTACTGTGATGAAAAAGGAATAATGTTTCTTTCCACTCCTTTTGATATTGAAAGTGCGAGGTTTTTAAAAGATTTAGGACTTGAAATTTTTAAAATTCCATCAGGGGAAATAACAAATTATCCTCTTTTAAAAGAAATAGGAAGTTATAAGAAAAAAGTAATACTTTCCACTGGAATGGCTGATTTAGGAGAGATAGAAGATGCTTTAGATATTTTAATAGAAAATGGAACAAGGAGAGAAGATATAACAGTATTACACTGTAATACAGAATATCCTACACCTTTTGAAG
>JALTZZ010000026.1 GCA_027051165.1 archaeon
ACAAAATAAAGAAAATAATATTAAAAAAAATCAAAAATAGTCCTTTTTCTTCTCACAGAATAATTGTCCCAATAGATAATAAAAAAATAATGAAAATAAATTTTTATAAATATTCAGCATCAAGAATAATAGGTGTATGTGAGTCAAGTCCAGAGTTAGGCCAAAAAACATTATGTCGATATTTATACTTTTGATCCATGTTGATGATATTATTTAGGATAAGCTTAAGTTTTAGCTAGCTTTTTAAAGTAAATATCGTTTTAGTTTTCACTTTTCCAACACTCTAACACAAGACATAAATTAGCATTTTAAAAGCTAAAAAGCATGGGATATAGGACAATTCAGACTTTACTGTACGGAGAAGAAAGCCTTATAAGCACCGATGCTAAACTAAAAAGTGATATGCCGAAAGTTTACCGCAAAACCTATGTTGATTTTAAGGGTCGTGCAAAAAGTGGTATAAGTAGAGTTGGCAATGGCATTATAATCTGCAGATTTGAAAAAACTCCTCCACCCAGAAACCCGAAGGATGTGGTTTGCCCACACTTCCTTGAGTTGAAGTGGGCGAACGGCTGCTACTTCGATTGTGCGTGGTGCTACCTGCAGGGCACATACCGCTTCCATCCGGAGTGGAAGAATGGCAAGCCAAATATAAAGGATTTCAATTTGATAGAAAAGCACATCGCCGCCTTTGTTAAAAACAACGGCATTGAGCCGGAAATACTAAACTCCGGTGAGCTTTCCGATTCTTTATTGGCAGAAAGCAGAAAAACCCCATTTTCCAGATTTATCGTAAATGTGCTTGATAAATATGACAAAGACAGAAAACACAAAGTTTTGTTTCTAACAAAATCCATATATGTAAAGAATATTCTGGAGATAAAGAGGCCCGACAGAATAATAATGAGTTTCAGTTTGAATGCCTATCCGGTTGCCGAGCGATGGGAGCGGGGCGCACCTCCTGTAAAAGAACGCATAAAAGCCGCTAAAAAAGTTTATGACGCTGGATACACCACGCGCGTGCGTATAGACCCAATGGTGCCGGTAGATAACTGGAAGGAACATTATGTTGAGCTGATTGATGATATATTTAAAAATTTTAAGCCTGAGAGAATAACTATAGGCTCGCTTAGAGGGCTCGCCTCCACAATCAACAACGCCAAGGACAGATCGTGGACGGTTTATCTCTCTGAGAAGTCCAACTGGGGAAAGAAGATCGACTTTAACACCAGATATGAAATGTACTCCACAGTTATCAACTACCTGAAGGAGAATTACGATTACAGCAGAGTTGCGCTCTGCAAAGAAACGATGGAGATGTGGGAGAAGCTTGGTTTGGATTGGAGAGATATTAAATGTAATTGTGTACAATAATTAAGAAATACCTACTAAAAATACTTGCCTAAATGGGGGAATATAAAATGAGCTCTCCAGAAGAGCCGGTGTGGGAAATTGAACCACATACTAAAGCTAAACATGAAATTCTCAGGAGATATCTTCAAGGCTGGTTTCCAATAATGACAAGTTTTTCACGTAAAGTCATTTATTTGGATGGTTTTGCTGGTCCAGGGATTTATAGGAGTGGTGAAGAAGGTTCACCTATTATCGCAATTAGATGCTTAATGGAACATAAGCTTAGAGAGAGAATTATTCGTAAAAATAATCAAGTAATATTTGTTTTTATCGAAAAAGATGCTAACCGTAAAAGGATATTAGAAGAGAATATTAGAGAACGATTTCCAAATCTTCCTGAGAATGTAGAGGTTCATGTTATAAATGCGGAATTTGAACCTACCATGAAAGATATTCTCGATGATTTAGAAGAAAGGGGAGCAAAACTTGCTCCAACGTTTGCTTTTTTGGACCCGTTTGGTTTCTCAGGTTTGCCAATGGAAATAATATCCAGATTCATGAGCTATAGATATTGTGAGGTGCTTATAACTTTCATGACGGGATTTGTTAATAGATTTGTCAATGCAGATGATGCACGTGAAGTTATTTTTGATGAGCTATTTGCAACGCGTGAGTGGAGAAAAGTTAGAGAATATGATTCCCCAGAAAAAAGACGTAACTTTATTATCGATTTATACAGAAAACAATTAAGATTGGTAGGAAATGCAAGATTTGTCAGATCTTTTGAAATGGTTGGTAAACATAATCAGGTTATTTATGACCTAGTTTTCGCAACGAATGGATTAAAAGGACTCAAAGTTATGAAAGAGGCTATGTGGACGGTAGACCCAAGAGGCACATATAGGTTTTCAGATACAACAGATGTAAATCAAAAGTACCTTTTAGATTTTACTGATAAAAAACACTGGATTAGTGATGCTGCAGATATGGTATTTAGGGCCTTCAAAGGCAGAACGGCAACTATTGATGAAATAGAAGAGTATGTTATCATTGAAACACCATATCTATTTAGAAAGGAAATTCTTAAATATTTAGAACTACAAAGCAAAATAATTAACGTTTCAGAAAGAAAAAGGAGATTAACATTCCCAGATGAATGTGTAATAACTTTTTCCAATTGGTTTTTATTTAAAAATAAGTGAAAATTGGTTTATGCTTTTTCGGCATTAGATGACTGATGAACCAACCTTTTTATATACCCTCACCTAAAATTAAAAGGGGTAGACCATGAAACCCTTCCACCTTGTAGCCGTACCGCATGAGGATATTATTCAGGGCAGGTTGACAATGGATATATTTGCCGCTGACCTGTGGGAGGTTTTTCAGGGCAGGGCTGTGGAGGACTACCAAGACCCAGAGGTGTTCTTCAGAAAAACCTACCTCACAGCCGGGATAAAGACCCTTCTGAAAATTACATCCAAGAGGCTGAGAGGGGAGGGAGGCGATCCCGTTGTTCAGATTCAGACACCCTTCGGTGGAGGCAAGACCCATTCGCTTATAGCTCTGTATCATGCCTTCACTAACCCAGAGGCTGTAAGAAGATACTTTGAAGAAGCGGTTAAGGCAAAAGTTGTGGTAATAGTCGGCACCGCAATAAGCCCGAGAGAGGAGAAGGGTGAAATCACAGGCACTATCTGGAGCGAAATAGAAAGGCAGCTTGAAGGCGAGGTTAAAAAGCTCAAAAGTCCTGTTTCTCCCGGGAGAGAACGGTTAAGAGAGGTTCTGGAGAAGCACCAGCCTCTCTTGATACTGATAGACGAGCTCCTGGAGTACATAGCAAAGGCTGCGGGCATAAAAGCAGGGTATAGAGAGCTTAAGGTGGGAGATACCAACTTAGCTGCTCAGACCATAGCCTTTATGCAGGAGTTAACCGAAACCATGAAATCCCTCGACAAAGCCCTGCTGGTTGTAACTCTGCCCTCCAGTGTAATGGAGTATCCAGATGAAGAGGCTGCAGAGAAAATGCTTGCAAAGCTCCAGAAGGTAGCTGGGAGGGTAGAAAAAATCTACACTCCTGTGGCAGGTGAAGAGATTTATGAGGTAATAAGGAGGAGGCTCTTCAGGAGCATAGACGAGGAGACAGCAAAGGAGATCGTGAATGAGTACATCGACTACTACGAGAAAGAAGGGATAGTGGTAGATAAGGCAGAGTACAGGAGCAAGATGCTCAGGAGCTACCCCTTTCATCCAGAAGTTATAGATGTGCTCCATCATCGCTGGGGAAGCATTCCAACATTTCAGCGCACGAGAGGCGTGCTGAGAATCCTCTCATTAGCGGTTTACAGGCTAAAGGATTCACAGATACCACTGATTCACCCCAGCGATTTTGATTTAAGCTATGGGGAGCTGGCAGAGGAGCTTATAAAGCACGTGGGCAGGGAGTATGAGAGCGTTCTCTCTGGAGATATAACTGCAAGAGACTCAAACGCAAAAAAGGTTGACAGAACATTAGGCGGCACCTATCAGGGCTTAAAGCTGGGCACAAAGCTTGCCACAGCAATATTCCTCTACTCCTTCTCTGGCGGAGAAAGGGGTGCAAGCCTCGGCGAGTTGAAGCTTGCGTGTGCTGATCCCAACATTCCCTCAAGCGTTGTAACAGAAGTGGTGGACAAACTGACAAGCACCCTCTACTACCTCTGGAGGGAAGATGGCAGATACCTCTTTAAAAGCCAGGCTAACCTGAACAGAGCGATAATCTCAAAGATGTCGGAAATAGAAAACGAGCAGCTCAACCAAGAGATAAAGTCTCTTATCGAAAGGTACGCCGGGAAGGCTTTGCCTGCCTACATCTGGCCGAGAAGCACGAAAGACATTCCGGATTCAGAGGATTTGAAACTGGTTATACTTCAAACCCAGGACCTTGATTTTGCAAAAGAAATCCTTCAGAATTATGGTGAAAACCCGAGAGTAAACAAAAACACTCTCTTCTTCTCAACGCCCATGGAAAATGAGAGAATCAGTTTTGAAACATGGCTGAGGAAAAAGCTCGCCTGGGAGAGTATAGCTAAAGACAAATCTTTAAACCTCACACCGGCTCAGAAAAGGGAAGTTGAGAAGAATGTAAAAGAATTTAAGAAGGACGAGAGAAACCAGCTCAGAAGGTTTTATAGGCTGGTTTATGTTCCAGCAAAGGAGTTCAGAGAAATAGATCTCGGAATTCCGATTTTTGGTGATGATAGAAATATTACAAACGAAATTTTAGAGAGGCTTAAAGCTGAAGGTGAGATTATCGAAAAGATGTCTCCTTATTTAATTCTTGAGAAATATCTAGCAGGAAAGGATTACATTGAGATAAAACAACTCTACAAGACTCTTCTCACAACCCCTGGAGAGCCGAGAATAAGCAAAGAGAATTTCATAAAATCTATTAGAAATGGGGTAACAGAAGGTATTTTTGGTTTTGGAGTCGTGAAAGACGGTACAGCAGAATGTTTGAAATTTAAAGAAATGCCAGATGTTTCTCTCCAGGATTATGAGGCCATTATTAAGAAAGAACTCTGTGAAAAGGGAGAGTATGAGATTGAAAAAACTGAAGCAAAGGGAAAGGTTCGTGGAGGTGTACCTGAGGTTTATGTCACCCCTACTTCAAAATCTACAGCAACTGAAGATGTCACTCAAGTTCCATCCGTTTTTCAGGAATCAGTAATTAATAACATTATTTTAGAAGTTAAAGTGCCAAAAGGTAAATTTTCAGAATTTTATAAATATGTTTTAAAATCAATCGAAAATTCTTTTGTGAAAAGTGATGTGATCATTAGGATAGAAGCTGAAAAGGGCAGTCTTAAAAAGAGTGACTATGAAAATAAAGTGAAAGAAACTTTATATCAGATAAATGCAGAAATAATAGATGAAAAATTGGAATAATTCATTCAGAATAGAATATTAAGCAGCTATCTAGTCCAATATTGAAAATTTTCATTAAAAATCAGAGGAGCAAGTGGGCAAGCTGCTCCTCAACCGGCAACCTCAGCTTTAATCTGAAGCTGGCTGTGCTTCCAGAGGAGCTAATAAGGTATGTGGTCTTCCATGAGGTGGCGCATCTAAAAGAGAAGAGGCAC
>JALTZZ010000027.1 GCA_027051165.1 archaeon
CCTTAAACCACTTTTTGTATCGTACATATTTCATCATTAAAAACTCATAGTATATAAATTTTTCGGTAAATACGTTAAAAACATGCCAAAAATCAAAAAATATTGAAATATTTAAATCTATGCATCCTTTTACCTATGAAACTAAAGCTGTTTATTCCTCCTTTCTTTTAGTAAAAATTGGTTACTAAAATAAAGAAGCTTAATTTACTCTTCTCTAAACATGACATGCTATAAAGTATCAAGGGTGGTGTGAGGTGCAAAAATTGCTGAACCTCACAGCTGTGAAGGAAAGAATTTAAATGATTAAAATTTTATAAATAATTATAAGGATGGCGGGGATATGCTATGAGGGGTCTGTTCGAAAGATTTAAATTCCCTGAAATAAAACCATCAAGGATCCGTGAAGTTAGGGGCTACGAAAACTTCGTAAGAATCGTTCCGAAGCTCTTCAGCAAAGCTGAGAATCTCGTATGGATGTCAACGAGCCTGTATCCGGACTTCTATAATAGGGATAATGTAAGAGAAGCCGTTGAAAAAGCTGCTTATAGGGTTGAAGATTTCAGAATGCTTATTGACAATATGGTGGATGAGAAGGAGAGACTGAGCAAAATACCATGGCTCAAGAAGCTTATAAAAGAGGGAAAAATCAAAATAAAGAAAGCTGCTTATGAAATAAGGCACATCATAATAATAGATAAAAAAATCGTGAGAATAGAGGAATACCATCCAGCAAACAGAAGAGCCGAGGGAAATCTGCTGGTGGAAGATCCGCTTATCATATTGATTGAGGCTACGTTGTTCAACAGATGGTGGAGAGATGCAAGGGATTTAGATGTCTGAAACTGTTTTAGGCTCGAATATTACATTTTCAGTCTTCTACTTTTCTTATAGAAATATTTCCGAAAGCATTAAAGAAATAGAAAGTCTTTTTGAAGAGGAAATGAAAGAAGTTATACCGAAAGATTTTGTAGATATATACAACAATCAGAAAAAGGCAAAGGTGCTCGCTGAAAAGATAAAGAACGATCTTTCAACCGTCGTTTATATAACACTTTGTGTTATAACCATATGCCTTCTCGGACTTGCGGCTTTTATATTTAATTCTTCATACTATAAAATCGCCGAGATTTTTGCAGTTATCTTCTCCTTTTATATTTTGATAAAGGTAACAAACCTTATTTCTGGAATTTTATTTATCTCTGAACATGTTGCCAGCTATGAGAAGCTGAAAAAATATTACCCGCAGTATTTCCGAGAGGTTTAGTTGCTGAATCTCACAGCTGTGAGGGAAAGAATAATGATTAAAAAGTAAAAAACAATAAAGGTATCATTAAATATTAAGGAATATTTCTCTCTCATACAACTAATAATCCAGCACTTCTAACAGCAACAGCTGTCGCTGTTACCATGCCAGTTCCTATGAGGCTTCTGAGAACCTTATCCGCAGGATGTCCGAGAACAAAGTGGCTCATTGCACCAATTCCGAAAAACAGTGTTGCCGCAGCGGCACCGGGGCTTGGAGATATCAATATTAAGAGAACTATGAAAACGCTCAGTGCAATGGGATCATGGACAATATCGGCAAGCCTCGGGTTCAAAATATGTCTTACTCCGGGGAACCATGCTCCAAGCACAACAACGGGGTAAAACATTATAAACAGAAGCGGGAATTCCTTGGTCAACACTTTAGAAAGCGGTATTTCTGTTACAAACATTATTAATATTAAAATTATAAATTCCATTAAGGCTGCAGCACCAAAATAAGCAATTCCGTAATTTTTTCGTTTATCGTTCAATTTTTTCATGTCAATCACCCAAGTTTACCATCAAATCCTAACAATTGGATATATATTTTTCGGTAATTTAAGAAAAGAAATTCCAGACGGTAAAGTATGTGCACATCCATTTGCCAGTTGAAAGACTATTTTTACATCAGCGTTTCCGAGATAATGCTAAAATTCATATATATTAAATAACAACATCGAACCCCTCTTTAAAGGATTTTGCACAGGCAACGATGCAGATTGTTTTAACGGAAAGCAGATATTTAAGCGTGTCCTCCGGTATTTTATCAGCATCGGGGATAACAACGATAATCGGCTTTATTACCGATGCGGGAGCGAGACCTTCGAGAAACTTTGTGTTAGGTATTTCAAATACAACCGCAGCTTTCTTCTGAATGCTTTTTAGAAAATCGTAGGTAAAGACCCTTGATATAAGCTCCTCATCGCTGATTATCAATACATTCTTCATCTGCCTTATGCAGCTTCTTACGAGGGATACCTTTGATCTTCTTTCTAAAATTTTTCCCAGCTTCTTCAGCATATCATTAGCCAGCGCTTATAAGCTTGAACCCTCACAGCTGTGAGGAAACAAGCTTATAAATGCTCCGAATAGGCATGAAGGTCGGAAAGATTACTGTTGTTGCCGGCGGAACGGCTTCCGGAAAAACGAGATACGTAAAGGAGCTTCTGAAAAAAGAGAAGAGAAAGCATCTGATAGTTGCGGATAAAGATGAATACGGAGAATTTGAGAATGTCGTGGATTTCTTAAGCATAATCAACGGAGTCAGCCTTCCGCCAGCGGAAGAGCTGTATGAAAAAATAATGGAGTTCTGGAATGCTCCAGAAATAGTCGTCCTCGATCTTTGGTCTGAGCCTTGCATAGAGCTTGCCTTTATGCTCGCATGCAGAACTTCCGCAGAGGTGATTCTTGTGTGTCAGTGCTGAATTCTCTTTAAAATTCTTTCTTCATCTTCCTTGTATTTATCAATTTTTAATATTTGAAGAATGTTAATTTCAATCCCCTTTACATTGGGCTAAATTTTCTAAGTCTTTCAACAAGAGTGTAGATATGCTCCAACTCTTCAATACTTGTGTTCATGAAATAGTTTTTCTGCACTTTTATATAAAAAATTGATCCTCACAGCTGTGAGGAATCCAATTTCCCCTAAGGCATCTATAATTTTTTTATCACAAAGTAACCTTTCAATAATCTTACAACATCTTCACAGCTGTGAGAGAATTGATTTAAAAATTAAGCATAGGGCATGGGTTGCTTAAATAACAGATGGAGCATTGTCGTGAACGAGCTTTACAACATAAAACCGATGGAAGCGGAAAAATCTTTGAGAATTGCCGTAGAAATTGCCATTGCTTTAAGCAGATTTGAAAGAGAAGTTCCCAATGCGGAGGAAAAATACAGAAAAATTTTCGAGGAGTATAAGAAAAAGCTTGAAAAAGCTGAACCTAAGAATGCCGCTGAAGTAATGACGGTTCTTCTCTCGGTTATGAGGTTTGTCTGGGAAACCGGGTTTATATATGTATATCCGGATAGAGAGCCTCCCGAAGATATACCGAAGGATAGAATCATCGTTGCTCATCCGGAAGCAATCCGTGCGGAGCTTCGGATGGAAAAAGCTTTCAGATACTACTTAAAGTTCGTTGTATTGAAAAACATTAAATACCTGGAAAACGTTGATAGGAGTGAGCTTTTAAAAGGATTAGTATGACTTTTTGTATTCACAGCTGTGAAGAACTCCAACAATCTCTTTCTTATCAGCATCTATAAAAACTATAAGCTTTTCAACGCTTTTTTCATTTATGCAGTATACAACTGCTTTTTCGAGGTATGTGCCGCCGTATCTGTCATTAAAGAACTCCTTGGAGTCAACGAAAATTTTGTCGCATTCTTTAAGCCCTTCGTGGAGCATCTTTGTGTATTCGTAGTCTTGTTTATCCGAATATTTCACAGCTTCGTATATGAACAGTGCCAAACCCCCGATAATCACGAATGATATGCTTGCACCTATCACCAGCTCCTGCTTCCTGTAGTCCAAGCCGTTCCACCATTCTCTTATTCTTCCGAGCATGCAGCTTTATCATTTTTTAAATCAATTTCCTCACAGCTGTGAGGATACGGATTTTTAAGCTTTCATAAAGGGTATGAAGGTCGAAGAGATAAACCCTCTGTGCAGGTGCTTTTCCGAAGGTGCTAAGGAAAGGATAGCGATGGCTCTTGCAAGGGTTTTCGATGCTGGAGCGTGCTATCCCCTGATAAAGCAGGCTGTTGATACTGTGGTTAAGCGTTCTCCAAACTTTAAATCTCTCAGAGCAATTATAGCTTGTTTATCCGAGATTGAAAGCGATAAAGCCGTAAAAGCTTCTGCAGAAAAAGTTCTGAAGCTGATGGAGAGGCTCAGATTCGGAGAAAGCGGAATCTGTCCGTGCTGTGAGGTTGAGGTTGAAATCAAAGATGCAAATGAGTATGAAATGAAGTTTCTAAAGGAAGCTTTCCCAAACGTTAGGTTTAAGTTTTTGTAATTTTTTTGTATGTTTCTTTCCAGAACTTCAGCTGTTTATCGCTAATTTTAACTCCAAAACATTTCTCCTTGAAGAACGTGTAAAAGCAGTATTCATCCTCCTTGCGATACCAGAAGATCGGAGAATCGGAGTTTATCCATATTCTTATTAAATCTGAAAATTCGACTACAAAAATAGTTTCCTCTTCAGGAAAAGGTTCTGTTAGCTGAACAGCTTTAATAAGATACTTTTTTCCATCAACAATCACGGCAATTTTTCCATCTTCTTCGCAACCGCACATTTCAACATCTTTCATCATTATTCGTATCTCTCTAAGCATCTACTATTTAAATATTCTCCTCACAGCTGTGAAGGTGCGAATTTTTAAGCCCGCAGAATGACATGCTGGAGCTTCTCGCATACTCCCTCATAAGGGTTCTCCTCGACATATCAAACGATCTGAGCAGACCGCCGGAGATGAAGGACTATCTGTTCTTCGTCTCAGCATTCACATTTCTTCTCTCAGCAATGGTCAAAATTTCGGTTGTTTACTCAATAGCATTCGGCATCCACGTCAAGAAGCTGTTCAAATACGTTCTGAAATACAGCTGGATATACGTTCTTCCGCCGATAATAAACTTCATCTTCATAATCATTTTCGGAAAGGAATGGTATCTCGACCACATAAAATACAGGTTTGATTTTCTTCCCTCTTATCTGTATTTCCCGCCGGCGGAATTCTTCATGATCGCTATTATATTCTTCCTGAGCTGGAAGTTCTGCAAAGAAAACAGTGTAAAGTTCAGTCCCGTAAAGTCTGTTATCGCAATCATTTTCCTCGCCTTAGATATAATCCTTGAGGGCTACTACGTACTGCCGATTCTGGGGATGAAAGCAGATATAGCGAGGCACTACCTCTGGAGCCTTATAAACATCATCTCAGCCTTCATATTCATTCTGATTTTCTCGGCAGTTTACCATAAAGAGCTGCTGAAAGCCTTCAGGTTCCCGCAGATGCTCTTCTTTGCCGTGCTTCCGCTTCTTGCTGAAGCTGATGTAAAGGCGCTCATGCTCTCAGCGTGCTATGCCGTTATATGGCAGGCAAGCGTCATGATGAACGATATAAGAGATTTGGAAATAGATAAAAGGATTCACA
>JALTZZ010000028.1 GCA_027051165.1 archaeon
TAAGGGTTTGCAAGGGTATAGCTTTTAAAGCAAGGATAATCAATACTTTCTTGTCTATATTCCTCTTGTCCTTTTTTTTCAACTATTTTATAGACTTTCTTAGGTCTGCCTGCTCTTTCTTGTTTTTCAAAACATTCCTCAATTAGTCCTTGCTCTTTTAGTTCCTGCATAATTAACTGTTCTAACCAGCTTTGATTGTTAAACACTTCTTTTAATAAAATCTGCCTTTCTACAGCTCCATTCTTTTTGAGGTATTCAATGGCTTTATCGGCATACTCCACAAGGTCATATTTTGCCTTTTTGTTAGGATTATTATTTTTAAACTCAAGTGGTTTAGCATATCTCCAAGCTGTTTCTATATCTTTTGCTTTATCTGGCTTATGAGGATAAACAAGGTCGTAATAATCTTGATAACTAAGCCCCAAGTATTTGCTCCAGCCTGCAACCACTTGGAGAAAGTGAATGTAAGAACCTTTTTTGTGGGTTTTAGCAAGGGTTGAAACTGCTTTTTCAAGGGCTGATTGATGTTCTATTTTTCTTAACTTATTCGCTATAAAAGCTGGTAAATATACGATTTTTCTTTTTGGTTTCTCTTTTTTATCCTCTTTTTGCTTTTGAAGCTCCTTTTTTAGTTTTTTTGCTTTTCTGTAAAGAGTATAAAAATCTATTTCCTTAGTGGCTTGCTGTTTAAGTTCTTCGGGCTTTGTTATCCATACAGGATGGTTTATCCTTTTGAAGCTGTCATCTGCCTTAAAGCCTTTCAGCTTAAAAAACTCATTTATAATACTTACAAATTCCTTTACATTCTCTAAATTGGTTTTGCCATTTTTATTCTTTTCATTTGGTTTAATAGGCTTTACTGCAAAGCTAAATCTTAAATTTTTACTTTTGGTTTTTTTAATCTCTAATATTTCTCTATCTATCCCTAAAAGCTGTATTAGTTCCTCTAATGCGTGAATAGATTTTTTGAATTTGCTATCTATATCTATGGTAATAGTATCAATGAATAACATATTTTCATCTGCTAAGGCTCTATACTCTTTAAATAGTGCTAATCTCTCAGCTCCGTTTTTGGTTTGTCTATATCTCTCCCAAAAGTCTGCTTTCAGCTTGATAGGGTTAGGGTGGAATAATATATCTAATCCGTGTCTTTGATGTTTATCCTTAATGAAGGTTTCAAGGGTTGATGTGGTTTTTACTATTCGGCAATCTACAGGCTTTTGAGTATCAGGATTTATTAAGACTATGCAGTAGTTAAAATCGTCCTTATATGTATCTGGACAGTTTGATTTATCGGAGCGTAGGAAGAAAGGATAGTTCGCTGGTGTTCTTTCTTCTAATCTTCCGTATTTACTTGTTTTTTTTGCTTTTAGTGTTAAAATATTTATACCCTTGTGGTTGGTGTTTTTGGTTTGGGGCTATGCCCCTTTCCTTATTCCCTTCTAAAAATTAAATATCATTTTTTTTATTCTGTCAAATCCTTATTAATCAAGCGTTAAAATGACGTCAAGACGTCATGAAGTCAAGAAGTCATATCCTCATAAGTGCTTTGCTTTCGGGCTTTGCTTTGGCTTATTAGCTAACAAAATGAGTGAGTGAGCGAAGTCAAGGGCGTTAGTCTGCGTTAGCAGATTGCCCGAAGGGCAACCCTTGACGGAGCGAACGAACGAATTACAATTTTTTTCTGCCAAAGCAAAGCATTAGAATTCATATTCTTCCTCTTTAGTATCCTCTCCGTGATATATGAGATTAATAGACTTTTCAAGGTTTTTCAAAAACTTTAGAAAAATCTTTACTTTTGCTTTGTTTAAATAAAGTGCTTTTCCGGATGTGCTTATCCAAAGATAAGGTGTTTTATCCTTGATTACTACCTTGTATTTTCCAACACTACGGGGAAGCTGATTTGCTAAAAATGCTTCAAAAACGGCAACAAGTTCAAGGAATTCAAAAACTCCGTTAGCTACTTTTAAATCTAAAATATAGACAGCTATATCTTTTATTTCTTTTGAGTATTTAAGACCGTATTCTATTCTTAATTCTCCGTACTCTATCTTTTTATCCATCTATCTCTCCTTTAACCATTTTTCAAAGTCCCAGCCTGTTATCCTGCTGAAACACTCGTTGAGTTCCGGATGGGTTTTAAATATGCTCTTTACTGCCGATACTTTAGCTCTGAGACTTTTTAACTCCTTTTTATGTCTTTCCTGTCCTTCTTGGTATCCTCTCTCGTAAGCCTGTGCCCTGATGTATTCGGCTTCTTCTTCAGCTCTTTCTATAATTTTTTTTGCCTCTTTATTTTTATCCTCTATAAGTTTCATCGCTTTTCTTTCTAACTCTTTAATCTCTTTTTCCTTACTTCTCTTGTAGCTGTTTACGTCAAAAAGTTTCCACATCAAGTAAGACAGTACACCTCCGACAATTACAGAAATTGTAAATAACACATATTTGAAGTATGCTTGTATTTGTTCATAGATAGTGTCAAAGATTATTTCAAGTGCGTGTAAAGCTACCTGTCTAAACTCTGTCCAGAAAACCAAACTCAGTATAAATCCTACTATTACTCCAAAAACAAATTCTATAAATCTCATCTTGCTTTTAACTCTCTTTGTATTCTCTCAAGCTCCTTTTCTACATAATAAATCTTAAAGTCTCCATCCCTCTTAAATGTTTTTATTCCTAATTGCTTTGCTAACTTTAAAAAGATGTAATAATCCCTATCCTCATCCTGAAGCTCCTTAGGTACGTAAAATACTCTTTGCCTATAGTGCTGTTTCCTGTACTCATAGGCTCTCTTTTGCCGTTCTTTTTTCCTTTCTTCAGCTAACCTTGCTTTCAGCTCCTCAAGTTGCCTCTCTAACTCCTCTTTTCTGCTCATTTTTTCCTCGTAAAAAATTTTATACAAGTATATCAAAAAATTTATTTACAAGCAAATCAAAATCTTTTTAAAAGTAAATCAAAATTGACAACCGTTTTGGAAAGCCGGGAGTGGATTTTGAGACAAATTGTTTGTAAAATTATCTTTAGAAGTCTGATTTTGAAGTTTGTTTGTGATTTTTGATTTTGTTAACTGATGTTCTTTTTGTTTTTTCCGTCTCGTCGTAGTTCCTGCGAAAAGCAGGCGGAGAGAAGATACTCCGTAATCAAACTCCGCTGGCTCGGCGGTTGCCGTTAAGGCATAGGTCGGAAAGGCCGGAGCAGGCTTTGCGGTCTGTGGCAAGGGTCGCAAGTCGGTACTTGGCAATTGAATAGGGCATTCAGGCGGTTTTTTGGGATTGGCAGTCCCAAAAAGTTTGTGCGAAGCTGGAGAGCGGGGTGCGTTTAAGAGACGCATGCCCCGTTCGGAGCGGGGTCTTCCTTTGTCAGCTTCGGCTGGCAGGGAGGTCTATCGCTACAAGGTTTCTCTTGGAAGCCGTCCGGCAGTTCGGGTCGTGAAGTAAGAGGGTGAAAGTCCCTCCGCCAGCTCCTCGCTGGTTGCCCTGCCCGTCGGTGCTCTATAACCTACCCAGCAAGGTTATAGGGTGCTAAGGAGACGGGTTAAATGTCTATCCGAAAGGATAGGCTAAAGGGTAGGCTCAAAGGGTGAACGGTTTAGCAGACCGTGAAGGAGTGCTGAAGGCTGTCAGCAAGTCCCAGACTGGGAAATTTCCGGCTTTCGTCCCAGTTCAGAGGCATAGGGGATAACTTGCTGAGCCTCGTAAGAGGTTAAGGCTGGAGCTCCCACCCTCCCTGAGCCTAAGGACTTCACGGCTACCTGCCAAGCCCGCTTGCTCCTACGGGAGTGGTCGGTAAGGGTTTAAAAGCCCTGACGGCTGTTAGGGAGCTGGGAAAAACCCTAACAGTTCGGCGAAAAACTCCTCACAGGAGGAGAACAAGCCGAACCTAAAAAGCGGGTGGGGGAGACGCCGTAGTAGCGATGAAGCACGGGAAACCGTGTGGAGCGAAGGGCGTCAGGCAAGCACGAACGAACCGCCTGAGTGCCAAGCCGTTTCCCGTGTTGCCAGCACGGGGAAGTACTCTTGCGGTTTGCCAGACCGCAAAGGAGGGGCTTTATTTTGTTTTTTGAGCCTCCGCCCCTCGGGCTCATTTATTATCAAAAGGAGAGGAGTTCTTATGAGTAAGCCTAAGTTCTTATGGGCTAATTATGACAGGTTATTTAGGGCTTTCAAACAAAAGAACGATTACCGGTATGGTTTACTTTCAAAAAATGGTTATATCATTAAGCCCACTAAAAACATCGTTGCCGTTCCCTTGATTGATGGGGTTTTATACCTTTTTAAACATCAGACAAAAAATGAAGCTGTAAAAGAAGCTCTCAAAAATTCTCTCGTGGACCAACATAAGTTTATAAAGAAAAACTTAAAACATCTAAACCAATCCATTAAGCTGGAGCTTTACACTATCCGCTATGACGAAAAGCTAAAACGGGTCTTAATTCAACCTAATAAAAACTATAAAAACTTTTTACTTAGGGAGCTGTATAAAACTACACATACTAAGTATCCTTACCGCCGTATCTGGTTCGGAAAAGTCAACCGCATAATGAGGTATATCAAAAGGTTAAAAGAGCATTCCTTTATGACTAATGAGCAGGAAAGGGCTATTCAGCATAAGGCAAGAAGATGGATTATAGAGGGTTTAACAAGCATTTATGGAATGAAGAAAAAAGAGGCTTTAGAGGCTTATAAGAAGTTTGCTAAAAAACTGTACTGGGAAGATTGAAACATAAGACCTTAATTAGAATTATGGTTAATCTTTGATTTTCAACATCTCTAAAGTCATTCTACTCTAAACCTTTAATTGCCATAGTTCCAAAAGTTATGATAAAAACCAATCCTACTATAATTGCCAAAATTATTGGTAGATATTCCATTACAGCTCCTTTATTGTGGCAAAGGCTTAACCATTATCAAATATGCTTTATTGATAAAAAGTTTCTGGAGCTTTCCGGTATCATCTTCAAACTCAAGTATAAAGTCGTATTTTGCTTTTCCTTTCAATACACCTTGGAGCTTCAAAACAGTTCCTCCATAGTCAATATGCACCTCAACAAGTTGCCTATCCAAACTCATCAGGTAATTGTCTATCAATGCCGATTGCGGTTTTCTCTGCACTTTTTCTTTTGCTTTCTTCTCTTGTGCCATTTTTTTCCCCTTAAATTCTCTTTCTATTAAAATTCTATCTCCTTTTTTCTCTATAAAACCATCAAAAGAAAACTTAGGGGATATATTACCAACCACCTCCAGTATACTCTCTATACAGAGAGAGTTATTATTTTGCCTAAATTCCATCTGATAAGGGTTTGCAAGGGTATAGCTTTTAAAGCAAGGATAATCAATACTTTCTTGTCTATATTCCTCTTGTCCTTTTTTTTCAACTATTTTATAGACTTTCTTAGGTCTGCCTGCTCTTTCTTGTTTTT
>JALTZZ010000029.1 GCA_027051165.1 archaeon
CAGGGCAGCAAGCTGGCGAGACAAAGATTTTAACACTCATTAAGTTATAGGCGACGGGGAAATCCTTTTCAGCATGTTCTTGATCTTTTTCCTCTTTAAGGCGCTAAATACACCTTCGCCAACGCCTCTCTGCCTGTATTTCTTTTCATCGAAGGGGGTAGAGTCTCTTGGGATAAGAAGTCTTTTAACCCCCCCTGTGGGATGAGTGATGCAGGGGGTTAGTTTTTCTATAAAAACTAATTTTTCGAGAGAAACTATTCATTCTTATAAAAGGACGTTTGCATTAGAAACAAGGCAAAATTTTCCAGACGAAGCACAGAAAGATTTATATAGGGGAAGGGGTATTAACCCCTTCTCCGGTGAGAAACATGAAACATCCTCTAATCCCAGATTTAAGACATTCAACATGGATAATCTTCAAACAAATCTTTTTGACAGAAGAGCTGTTAAGAAAGAGCTGGCTAAAGCTTGGATAAAACCTGTCAAGAGAGCGGTATTGATGCTTAGAATAACGATAACAGCAATATTCTTTGAGAGAAGCGTAACAGAGGTAGTAGAAGAGCTTAAAAGGAATGGAGAGCTTAGATTAGAGCTGCAGAGATTCCTTCTACAGATGAGATATACAGCTTCCTCAGCAAATTCAGCGAGGATCAGTTCATAAAGTTCGTTCTATCTGTTATAAACAGGTTAAGCAGAAGGAAAACGAGGAACTCGGTAAAGCTCCTCGATACTACCGATGTAAATCTGTTCAGAAAGCAAAAAGTAGAGTATAAATGGGGCTATGCTGTAGGTAAAGGGTTCTATAAAGGCTACAAGCTCGCTTTAGTTGTGGAGTGTTATTCTTTAAAGCCCATAGGGATTTATTTGCACGAAGGCTCGCCAAACGACTCAAAGCTCTTCCTTAAAATCATTGAAGACCTTAAGAGAAGGAGAGTTTTGAGAAAAAGTGATAGAATAATAGCCGATAAGGGATTCTGTGCTCAGAAAAACTACTGGATTATGTGGTATAAAATCCTTCCTTTCATATTTCCTAAGAGAAATCTTAACGTTAAAAGGATTAAGGGGAGATTTACTTACCCCTTTAAATCCCTTAAGGATAAAGAGACTTTATGATATGCTCTTTTCCTCTTTTAAGAGCTTCTTGAGCTCTTGGAAGGAATTTAAAGCTGTCAGAAGCGTTATCGAAGATATGTTCAAGGTTCTCAAACTCCTTAAAAAATCTGCACAGATATTCTAAGCGCTCTGTTATAAAGTTCGCAGCCTTGAGTGTCCTTTTATTGGGCATGCTCATTTCTCTGGGATTTAACAGCAAGGAGAAGCTCCAAGCTCTTGCTGAGTCATGACTCTGCAGGGGGGTTAAAATCAGATTTATAAACATTTATTATGCCCTAATTTGAAAATTTAAAAATAAATTCTGCTACCTTGCAACTGTCTTCTCACGAGGGGTTAAAAAATTATTTTTATTAAAATACCTCAATATAACCTTAGGTGATTGCATGAAAATATATAAAAATCTATGTATGAGATGCGGTGGCTGTGTAGGTGTCTGCCCAAATCTTGCCTTAGAACTGCTAAATGGTGCAGAACTTATTTATTATGAAGAAAAATGTAAAAAATGTGGTATATGTGAGAATTTCTGTCCAGTAGGGGCGATTAAAATGGAGGTGAGGGCTCAGTGATAGACGATGAATACGATGTAGTAGTTATAGGGGCTGGACCGAGCGGTAGCAATGCAGCAAAGGCAGCAGCAGAAAGAGGAGCAAGCGTTTTACTTATAGAAAAAAGGCAGGAAATAGGTGCACCAAAAAGATGTGGCGAAGGAATCTCTGCACGTGGATTAAGGGAGCTTGGAATTGAGCCAAGTCCAAGATGGGCACTAAACGAGATAATGGGCGTGCACATATATGCTCCAAACGGAAAGAGGGTAAGCGTTAGATACAAGGAAGTTGGTGGCTACGTTATAGAGAGGAAGATGTTTGACAAGTTCTTGGCTATGGAAGCGGCAAGGGCTGGAGCAAAAGTCGTAGCAAAGGCTCAAGCTACTGGGCTTATAATTGAAGATGGCTTTGTTAAAGGGGTCAAAATAAGGTGGCTTGACGAAGATATCGAAGTGAGATGCAAAGTTGTAATTGCAGCAGACGGCGTAGAATCTCAGGTAGCAAGGTGGGCTGGCATAAACTCTACGCACAAGCTTAGAGACATAGACTCAGCTTTTCAATACGAAATGGTAGTGGAACTTGAAGAGCCCGATATGCTGGAGCTCTATTTTGGGAATAAAATTGCACCCAGAGGATACGTTTGGATTTTTCCTAAGGGAAAAGATGTTGCAAACGTCGGCATAGGAATAGGTGGGGATATCAAGGGAGTAACCGCTAAAGAGCTCTTAGACAAATTTATAAAAAATCACGAAAAATTAAAGCATGGTAGCATTATAGAGGTAAATTCAGGTGGTGTTCCTGTTGGCAAACCATTAGACAAGCTTGTTTCCAATGGATTAATGATAGTTGGTGATGCGGCTCATCAAGTAAATGCGATACACGGCGGTGGGGTTTACGAAGGTAGCATAGCTGGAAGAATAGCCGGTGAAGTCTGTGCAAAGGCTATAGAGAACGGTGATGTATCAGAAAAAGCACTAAGAGAATATGAGATAAGGTGGCGGGAAAAGAGAGGGGAAGCTTTAATGAGGATATACAAGCTAAGACAAGCTATCGAGCTCTTAAGCGATGAAGATCTAAACATGCTCGCAGACAATCTGAGCGGGGAGGATATTGTTGAGCTTACGAAGGGCAAGCGTTTTGAGAAGCTTGTTAAAGTGCTTATGAAAAAGCCAGAGCTAATAGAGGTTGCTCAAAAACTTCTATAATATTTTTTGTTCTTGTGGTTAAATGAGCTTAGAATATCATGCAGTCCACAGAAAGTTTGAAAAGCAAAAAATCGTCACTGGAGCTTCACAGACTCAAGAAGCAGATAGAAGAGCTTGAAAAAAAGAAGGGCAGAGGAACGGAGCTTATAAGCTTATACATACCCCCAGATAAGAATATCGTTGATGTTATAAATTACCTCAGGCAGGAGTATTCGCAGGCTGCAAACATAAAATCTGCAAGAACGAGAAAAAACGTTCAAACCGCTATTGAAAGCATACTTCAGAGGCTTAAATATTTCAACAAACCACCAGAAAATGGTTTAGTTGTTTTTGCCGGAACAATTACATACAACAACAAAGAGAAATTTGAAATCTACCTTATCGAACCTCCAGAAAAGCTTAACACCTCTCTATACAGATGCGATTCCACGTTCTATTTGGAGCCCCTCAAGGAGATGCTCGAATATAAGGGAACGTATGGCTTGCTTACAGTTGATAGAAATGAAGCTACAATAGCACTTTTAAAAGGAAAAAGAATTGAGATCGTTAAGCATATGGAGAGCAACGTTCCAAGAAAGCATGGAAGAGGCGGGCAAAGCCAAAGGAGGTTTGAAAAGCTTATAGAGCAGGCTGCACACGAATACTTTAAGAGGGTAGGTCAAAAAGCAAGCGAAGCTTTTTTAAGCGTTCCAGATTTGAAAGGTGTTATAATTGGTGGTCCCGGTCCAACGAAAGAGTTCTTTGTTCAGGAAGGATACCTCAAGCAGGAGGTTCAGAAAAAAATCTTGGACATTATAGATACATCATACACCGATGAATTTGGAATAAAGGAGCTTGTTGAAAAGGCAAGCAAAGTTTTTGAAGACCTCGAAATAACAAAAGAAAAGAATCTTGTTCAAAAATTTTTAAAAGAAGTTGTAAAAGATGGCTTAGCCGCCTATGGAGAAAGAGAAGTTAGGGAAATGCTCGAAATTGGGGCTGTGGATACTGTTTTAATAAGCGAGGACGTTGAAAGCTTTAGAGTTAAAATTAGGTGTGAAAACTGTGGATATGAAGAAGAAAAAACTGTTAAAAATATAGAAATTCTTGAAAGAGATTTAAATAATAAGCCTTGTCCGAAATGTAAAGAAAAATCTCTTGAAATAGCTGAAAAGAAGAGCACTATAGACGAATTTGCAGAACTTGCAGAATCTACAGGTGCGAAGGTTGAAGTAATTTCCTCAGATACAGAAGAGGGTCAGCAGTTAAAAGCATTTGGAGGAATAGCCGCTATTTTGAGATTTAAACCGAAATAATTTTAATATTCTGTTAGCTTATCAAACAAATTTAAACTTATTATTTTTTAGTTAATTATTCACTTCCGATGCGTTACTAAGCTTTTTAAAACATTACCATAATGACAAAGCTATAAATTGAGAATTGTGCTTTTTCTTTCACATGCACAAATATTTCGGTTGATAATGCAAAAACAAGAACAACAAAAAGCCTTTTATATGAGATATGCTTATTGTTTATTTGATAAAATTTATAAAATAAATGGAGGTGCGGAGAGCATGAGTGAACATAAATTTTCGTTTGTTTTAATATCTGGAGAGCTTGAAAAGATACAGGCTGCAGCCATGATAGCAAGTGTAGCAGCTCAGCTTGGAACAAAAGTTCAAGTGTTTGCAAGCATGGAAGCCCTTTTAGCATTTAAAAAAGATGTAGTTGAGAAAAAAGCTTTTAAAACTGCTGGAGAACTTGGAAAAGGCATGCTGAACGCCAATGTTCCTCTCTTCGTGGATCTCTTTAAGCAGGCAAAGGAAAGCGGTAACCTAAAGATGTATGCATGCTCGATGGTAATGGACATGCTCGGCTTAGAGCTAAAGGACTTCGTTGACGTATTCGACGACAGCTTGGGTGTTACAGCGTTCTTGGACATGGCTGAGGGAACGCAAGTGGTAATATTCTGAGGTGATTTTAATGGCAGAGGTTAAACCGGATAAAACCATAGATGCGAGAGGTGCACTATGCCCTGGGCCTTTAATGGAGCTTATAAAAGCTATAAAAGAGGAGCCAGTAGGAACAGTTATAGAAGTTCTCTCCAGCGACAAAGGATCTGCTAAGGATATACCAGAGTGGGTCAAAAAGGCTGGGCACGAGCTTGTAGGTGTTTTTGAAAAAGAGGGATACTGGAGCATTGTTGTAAAGAAAACCAAATAATTTTTTATTTTTTGGAGGTGATTGCGTGAAGAGGGTGGTTATAGTAGGCTCGGGAGTGGGTGGTAGTGTCACAGCTAATCTACTGGCTAAAAAGGCAGAGAAGCTTGAGGAAGATATCGAAATAACGGTAATAAACAATAAGGACTATATATTCTATGAACCCGGGCTTTTATATTTAATATTTAATAGGATGCATGAAAAAGAACTTAAAAGACCACTAAACAGCATACTAAACCCAAAAGTAAAGCTTATTATTGATGAAGCAACGAAAATTGATGCAGAGAACAATACTGTTGTAACAAAAAATGGCAAGGTAGAATACGACTATCTCGTTGTAGCCACCGGAGCTAAAGTCGTGCCAGAAGAACTTCCCGGACTTAAAGAGGGAGGAGACTGGTTCTATACGCTTGAGGGAGCTAAGAGGCTTAGAGAAAAGCTTGCAAAAATAAGAAAGGGAAGAATTGTTGTAGGTGTTGCCGGAATTCCGCACAAATGTCCTGTAGCTCCAGTAGAAGTTACCCTAATGCTTCACGACTATTTAAAAATGAGGGGCGTTAGAGACAATGTCGAAATATTCTACACATATCCAATACAGCGTTTGCACAGCTTAGAAAAGGTTGCTGAGCTTGCAAAGAAGCTCTACGATGAAAAGGGAATTAAATATGAAACTTTCTTCAATATAACCGAAGTAGATGCAGAGAAGAAAAAAATAATAACGCTTGAGGGAAGCGAGGTAGAATACGACATATTCATTGCAATACCGCCCCACAAAGGTGCAGACTTAATATTCAACTCCGGCATAGGAGACAACGGCGGCTGGGTAAAAACGCACAGAAACACTCTAAAGGTTGAGGGATTCGACAACATATACGCACTCGGTGATGCAACTAATCTGCCGGTAAGTAAGGCAGGTTCTGTTGCACACTTTGAAGCAGAGGTGGTTGTGGAGAACATTGTTGGTGATATAGAAGGTTTTGGTGTAGTTAAAAACTATAACGGCGAGGCGTTCTGCTTCATAGAAACAGGATTTAACGAAGCAACATACATAAAATTCGACTTTGATAATCCACCAGTGCCTGTAAAGCCTTCAAAGCTTATACACTATACAAAGATAGCCTACAACAGACTCTTCTGGCTTACAGCAAGAGGTGTAATGTAATGCTTGAGGAATCTTTGAAAAAAGTTGAAGAAAAGGATTTAGAAGAGCTTATATCAAAGATAAATATAATTGCAGACCTTACAAATGAATTAAAGCTGATGCTCGATGCTGTTGGTGAGCAGACAATAGTTAGCGGTGCAGAAATGTTTGAAAAGCTCGGTGCAGTTACAAGCGAGATTTCAACAGAAAAAACTGTTGAACTTGTAAGAGAGCTAAACAAAAACGCTGACAAGCTCCTTGCTCTGCTAAAAGCTGTAGATGGTCTCGACAAACAGGCTATATATTCCTTAATTGATCTTGCAAACTTCTCAAAGCTTATGCAAGACGTGCTCACCGAGGACATGATAGTAAGGAACGCTGAGATGCTCGAGAGATTAGCAAGGCTAATTCCAAGGATGGACGATGAAAAGATAATATCAAAGCTCGAAAGATTTATAAAGTCTCTTGAGAGCGTTGACGAAGGAAAGCTTGAAAAGTTAATATCCGCACTTTCGATGCTCGACGAAAGAGCATTGGATATCTTAGCAAAACTTGACAGTAATGCTATTGAAACTCTTGAAAAATCTATTGAAATGCTAAAAACAAAAGAAATGAAGCTTATACTTGACTCTCTTTCCGATAAAAAGGTTCTAAAAACGCTCGATGCATTGCTTTATGCAGTTAAAGAAACGGACTTCAGGAAACCAGAGGTTAAGGTTGGAGCGTTTGGTGCAATAGGCTTGCTTAGGGATCCAGACATGCAGAAGCTCTTAGGTGCAATGGTAACTTTAGCTAAGAACTTCCAGAGAAATCTCTAATATTTTTATTTTTGTTATGCTGTTTTTGAACTTTTATGAGAAGTGATGTTGTAAAGCTTGTTGTTGTAGCTTTTTTAAGCAGTTTGATAACTGCTGGATTCCTAATAATGCATGTTCAAACGCAACAAACAAAAGTTGTTTATGTAAACAAGCCGTTAGACGAAGCCTTAATAAAAAATGTAATTAAAAATTCTATTGATAGCGTTGTCGTTATAGCAAAGCCCTTAAACATGAGCTTGATGAACATTTCTGGGCATGAAAAACTCGAAGATGTTGGAGCGGGATTTTACATAGCTGAGAACCTTATCGTTACAAACTATCATGTAATAAAGGGTGCTGATGAGGTAAAAGTTAAATACAGAGATGGAAAGGAGGAAATTGCAGAAATCGTTGGGAAGGATTCTGTAACGGACATAGCAGTTCTTAAGGTTAAGAGGAAGGGAAAGCCTCTTAAGCTTGGAGACAGCAGCAAAGTTGAGCAAGGAGATTTTGTCGTTGCAATAGGAAATCCATACAGATTTGAGTATAGCGTCAGCTTTGGAATTGTTAGTGCAGTCGGAAGGAGCATTAGAAGCGGGGAGGGCTACTTAATAAAAGACGTTATACAGGTAGATGCCGCAATAAACCCGGGAAACAGCGGTGGACCTTTGTTAAATCTTGAAGGAGAGGTTATTGGCATGAATACTGCATTTTACAGCGCATCCGAAAGCTTTAGCGGTGTTGGATTTGCAATATCTTCAAATGTCCTTAAAAAGATTGTGGAGGAGATAGTTAAATATGGAAAGGTAAGGAGACCTTGGATAGGGGTTATACTCTATGACTGGAATCCTATTCTCGCAGAAAAATACAATATAAGCATTGATTATGGTGCATTAATTTTAGAGGTATCGAAGGGCAGTCCAGCGGATAGAGCTGGGCTTAGGGGCTCAAACTTAACCAATGGAACCGTGGGGGATATTATAGTTGAGATGGATGGTGTTAAAGTTAAGAACGTTGATCAGCTGCTCGATGAGCTTTTTAAGAAAAAGGCTGGTGAAGGGGTAATACTAAAAATTTTTAGGAACGGAAGGTTTATCAACATAAGTTTGGTGCTTGCGGAAAGACCAAGCGATATTTAGAGGTGGTATATGTGGATAAAATAAAGGTGGCTGTATTAGGTGCTACTGGATTGGTTGGGCAGAGATTTATTGAGCTCTTAGCTGAGCACCCTTATTTCGAGATCGTTGATTTACTTGCTTCTGAGCGTTCTGCTGGAAAAAAGTATAGAGAGGCTGCTAACTGGGTGTTGAGCAGCGATATTCCAGAGAGTGTTGCAGATATGGAAGTAAAGCTTCTCGAGGTTGAAAACGTTAGCAAGGATGTGGATATCGTGTTCTCAGCACTGCCAAGTGATGTTGCAAAAGCTGTGGAGTTTAAATTTGCTGAAAAATTTGTTGTCTGCAGCAATGCAAGTGCTTATAGGCTTGAAAAAGATGTTCCCCTTGTTATACCGGAAATAAACCCGGATCACATCGAGCTTATAAACGTTCAGAGGAAGAGCAGAAACCTCAACGGATACTTGGTAACAAATCCTAACTGCTCAACGATAATCGTTTTGCTGAGCTTAAAGCCAATATACGATGCTTTTGGTATAGAGAGCTTTGCAGTTGTAACTATGCAAGCTTTAAGCGGAGCTGGGTATAGAGGAGTGCCCTCGATGGCTATTGTTGACAACCTAATACCGTTTATAAAGAAGGAGGAAGAGAAAATAGAGAAAGAAAGTAAAAAAATACTTGGAACTCTTGAGAAAGACCATATAAAGGAAGCTGAAATGAAAATAACAGCTTCATGCAACAGGGTTCCAGTTTTAGACGGACATACAGCAGTAGTCTTCGTCAAAACTAAAGAGAAGGCAAGCTTAGAGGAAGTAAAGGAGGTAATGAAAAGCTTTAAGTCACTCCCTCAGGAGCTAAATCTACCTACAGCACCGGAGAACCCAGTTATAGTTAGAGAGGAGCAGGATAGACCACAGCCAAGGCTCGACAGAAATGCTGGAAGAGGGATGAGCGTTACAGTTGGAAGGATAAGAGAAGATACAATCTTCGATTTTAAGTTTGTTGTCCTCGGGCACAATACAATTAGAGGAGCAGCTGGTGCAAGCGTTCTCAATGCTGAGCTTCTATACAAACTCGATAAGCTGGGGTGATCCTAATGTTCCTCGTGTATATAACGTGCTCAAGCTACGAAGAGGCTGAAAAGATTGCAAAAAAAATTTTAGAAGAAAGGCTGGCTGCATGTGCAAACATATACAAAGAAATAAAATCAATATACTGGTGGAAAGGCAAGCTTGAAGAAGCAAAAGAATCTATTCTTATATTAAAAACCGATGAAAAAAACTTAGAAAAGCTGAAAAATAGAGTTAAGGAGCTTCACAGCTATACGATCCCAGCTATACTGCCTATAAGAGTTGAAAAGCCAAACAGGGAATATCTAAATTGGCTTATCGGTGAGATCTCCGAGAGAAAAGAGTGATTTCGCATACAGGGCTATATTCGCAGAACCTGCACTCCCACTCCTCTGGCTTAACACCGTCCTCCAAATATTTCTTCAGCAAATTTTTTATGTCGATTTTTCTTTTTTTGACAAAAAAAGCCTTGAAATCACATGATATTGTATTTAAATATACCAAATAACCTCTTTTTATACCCAAAAGCTCCATATAAATTAAAACCTGCTTTTCATGAATTTTCTTTGGCTTTTTTAAATCTCTTCTCGTCGTTTTGAATTCATACACAGCGTTGTTGTAAACTGCATCTGCTTTTCCCTTTACAACAACATCCTTGCCATTTATATTAAATTTTTTCTCTATATAAACTCCCAAGAACTTTCCGAGCAGATTTTCTATACCTCTATGAAATATCTCCCCAAAAATAACTTTGTTTTCAAAAGCTTTTTTTAACCTGAGCCACGGATACTTAACCCTTAAGTAGTGTTTTCTCGAGCAACAGCAGAGCTCTGTAACATACCAGACGTTTTCGTTTGTAATATCGTTCATCTTTAAAAACAATCTTTTTATTTTTCTTTTTCTTATAAAATCCAGAAGCTCGATGTTGCTTAGCACATCCATATTTTAATATCAAATAAATACATTTTTGAATTTAATAATGTTTTTAAATTTTTTATGATATTAAAATGTTTTAAGTTGTGAGAGTTCTTTTCTATTAACAATGCCTAAAAGAGAGATTGAAAAAGAACCTGTTTTAATAAGAATTCCAAAAAAAGTTCTTGAAAAAATAGATAGATATGCTAAGGAAAATTATATGGATAGAGCAGATTACATAAGACTTATACTTGCTCAACACGTAAAAGAGAAGGAAAAAGCTGAGATTGAGAACGTTAGGGAAAAGATTATATACTACTTAAAGCAAAACTCTAAGCTGAGAAAGGAAGTTAAAGAGCTCCTTTCAAAACTTGATTAGGGGGTTTAAAATGTTCGCAGAAGCTTTGTGCCCATACTGTGGCGGGGAAATTGTTCACGAAGTTATTGTTTTTAAAGAATTTGAAAATATAAATGCCGAAATTCTAATAAAAAACAGTTGGAAAAAGGAAGATTTTCTAAGAAAAATAATAGACACATTTATTGCAAAAATAAATGGAAGAAAATCTATCCCTATTGAAGAACTCGAAGATATTATAGTATCTCACGGAATTACTGGTAGTCTTGTTTATGATATAATAGAAAGGATAAAATTGGAATTTGGAATGTTCGAAAAAGATGGATTGCTAATATTTGCTTAACCTTTAGAATATCAAAGCATGCATGCACCTATTGATTGCCTATAAATGAATATTTTGTGATTGTTAAATATAATAAACATTTAAGGGTGTAGGAATGGTTGAGGTTAAAAAAGGTATATACTGGGTTGGGGCTGTTGACTGGAGTGCAAGGGACTTCCACGGATACTACATTGCAAGGGGAACAACATATAACGCTTATTTAATAGTTGACGAAAAAATTGCTCTTGTAGATTTTGTAAAACATGGATTCGAAGACGTTTTGATAGACAGAATAAAGAAAATAGTAGATCCTAAGGAGATTGACTATCTCGTGTGCAACCACGTTGAGATGGATCACAGCTTTGCATTAAATAAAATGGTTAAAATAGCGAAAGATGCAGAAGTAGTTACCAATTCAAGAGCAAAAGAGCACCTTAGCCTTCACTACGATACAAGCAACTGGAGCTTCAGAATAGTAAAAACTGGAGACGAAATAAGCTTGGGAAGCAAGACACTTAGGTTTATAGAGGCTCCTATGGTGCACTGGCCGGATAGCATGTTTACGTATGTAGTCGAAGACAAGGTTCTAATGCCCAACGATGCTTTTGGGCAGCACATAGCTACGAGCGAAAGGTTCGCTGATGAGGTTCCAGAAGACATTGTATATGAGGCTACAAAGGACTACTATGCAAATATATTAACCCACTTAGCAACTCAAATAAGAAGGAAGCTTGAAGAGCTTGAAAAGCTTGATATTGAGATAATTGCACCAAGTCACGGCTTGATATGGCGCGGAAAAGAATGGGTTGAGAAGGTGGTAAGCTGGTATAGAAGATGGGCAAACCATGAAAGCGAGGAGTATGCGGTGGTAGTCTTTGACAGCATGTGGCACAGCACAGAAACGATGGCTCAGGAGATCGCTAAGGGAATATCGGATAAAGGTGTAAAGGTGAGGGTTTTCCATTTAAGAAAAACCCCTTTGAGCTTTATAATGCGGGAAATTCTTGAAGCAAAGGCTATTGTTGTTGGAACATCCACACAGCACAACGAAATGCTTCCGAGCGTTGGAGCTTTTTTAACTTACATAAAAGGGTTTAGAATAAAAAATAAAATTGCAACAGCTTTCGGTAGCTATGGATGGGGAGGAGGCGGAGTTAGAAATGTTATGAAGGAACTTAAAGCTATGGGACTCGAAACTATAGATCCTCTTGAAATAAGGTTTGTTCCAAAAGAAAAAGAGAAAAGGCTTTGCTACGAGTTTGGGGAAAAAATCGCAGAAAAAATAAAAGAAGTCTAATTTCTATTATTTTTATTTTTGTCGTTAAATTTACAGCCTAATTATATGGAAAAAATTATTATATATCCGGTTTATTTTGATATACAAAAATCAAGAAGCGATGGAAGAAAGGTAAGCGAAAAATACGCTGTGAAGTCCCCAAAGATCGAGGAAATAGCCGAAGCAGCAAGAAGGCTTGGTTTAAATCCTGTTGTTGAGATGGATAAAAGATATCCAAAAGATTGGTTTTTCAGCAGAGGAAGGGTTCTCGTTGACAAAATTAAGCCAAAAAGTGTTATACTTAAGGAGATAGGACTTGAAATAAAGAAAATGAGAAAAGAAAACAAAAATGATGGTTAAATTATTTTTGGCTGCTATTTACAGGGAGGAAGAAATATTAAAAGAAGCCCTGAAGGAGTTTAAAGATAGATACGGTAATATAGATTTGGAAAGTGAAGCCTTTGAGTTCAGCTTTACGGACTACTATTTCAGAGAAATGGGAAAGCCTCTTTTTAAGAAGCTTTTTACATTTGAAAATCTTATAGATGCTTCTGAAATAAAGAGAGTTAAAAAATTTGCGATGGAAATTGAGGAAAAATTTTCGGAAAATGGTAGAAGAAAGGTAAACTTAGATCCCGGATACATATCGCTGGACAACCTTGTTTTGACAACAAGAAAAAATAGATACCAGAGAATATATCTCGGAGATGGCGTATTTGCGGAGGTAACCCTTATATTAAGAAGAAATAGGTGCGAGCATCTACACTGGACATATGCAGACTACAGAACAGACCTTGCATGCAAGTTTCTGCTTAAAGCAAGGAGTATTCTTAAAGAACAGCTTAAATCATGACATATCGAAAACCGTTGGAAGAAAGATGTGAAGGTGAACCTTCTCTTGGAACTTATAAACAAGAATGTAGATTCCTTCAAACTTTTTGGGCATGATGTAATCTCCGTTTGTCTTGAAACTGTCCATGTTTACTCTCTGACACCTTTCCTCAGTGATTTTAAATGCATCTATTATATCAATATTCCTCGTAAGCTTACCACCAAATGAGACATACTTCGGATTGTATTTTTTTATGAGCTTTGCTATATTCAGAAAGCAATCTGCGGATGCAATAAACATGTTAGATATATGGTTACGAACAAATATAACATTTATTATAATAAATTATGTTAAAATATTTACCGCCGCTAATAAATTAAAATTATATTACGCTGCATTGCGTATAGATAAAACAAAAATATGGAAAAATCAAAAATAAGCAGGGTATTTAATTATAAGATAATAATTTAATAATAATTTGGGGATTGAGCACCATGAAAGCCAAGATATATGTTAGAAGGGAATCCTGCACATGCTCACATGATTTAATAAGAGAAATTGCTGAAAGAGCATTCGATTACTTAGAATATAAATACGGATTAAAAATAGATTATGAACTTGAGGTAAACGAGAAAAAACATTGCACAATAGAGGTAGATAATGAAGTCATCGTAGAATCCTTTAATAATCATAAAGAAATTATAGAAGGTTTTGAGAAATTTTTATTAAAAAAGATGTTAAAATAATTTGCCGTTTCTATATCTATCCATTTTTTTTGCTTCAACATAGAGCGTGTCAAGGACTCTCTCTATCTCTCTCGAAATCTTTTCTCCTATTCCGCTTACCTTTTCAAGTTCCCTTCTGCTCGCCATAAAAACCTTTCTTGGTGTTCCAAATCTATGAAGAAGCCTTTCTGCAAGCTTTACATTTATATTCGGCAATCCAGTTACTAAAAAGAGCTGTTTTTCTCTTAAAGTTAACATTCTTGGCTTAGATCTAATTTTGAGTTTTATCCCACTTTCTCTTTCCCGTTTTGCGAGAAGGTATATTAGTTCTGCGGTTTCCTCGCTATCTGCAGTGTGGAACACTGCAATGTTGTAGTCCAAGACAAGGCTACTAAAGCTTCCGAGTATAGCTTTCTTTTTCGCATAGTCAAAGACGTTCCCTTCAACAATTAGAATAGGCTTTTCATAAGCTTCACTTAGCCTTTTTGCCTGATCAAATAGCCTCAAACTAAACATACTGTTTACGTAATCTTGAGCAGATTTCCTCTCTATTCCTATCCTCTCGCTGACGACGTAGTCTGCAACATCAAGGTGCTTAATCTCTATCTTTGCACCGATTCTCTCTAAGAAAAAGAGCACTGGGCTGCCTTCTTCATGAACATCAGCTATTATCCTCACAAAATTTCTCCCCATAATAGCTATTTCTTTATGAAACTTTTTTAAAAAATATTTACCTCCTTACCCTTAGATAATACCACTATGCCTAAATGTAGAAAATGTGATAAAAAAGCTATTTATATTAAAAAATATGCCGGAACAGCTCTCTGCAAAGAGCACTTCATTATAGATTTCGAAAAAAGGGTTTTTAGGAGTATAAGGAAGAATAAAATGATAAAAAGGGGAGAAAAAATAGCCGTAGCTGTGAGCGGTGGAAAAGACAGCCTTTCTCTTCTATTTTTCTTAAACAAGTATAAGGAGAGGTTTGGTATAAATATATGTGCTGTTGCCGTTGATGAGGGAATAGCCGGATACAGAGACAAAACACTGGAAAAAGTCAAAAAATTTTGCAAAAATTTTGGAATAGAATATAGAATTGTCTCATTTAAGGATAAGTATGGATTTTCAATTGACGAAGTAGACAAAAAACATTCATGTGATTACTGCGGAGTTTTTAGAAGAAGAGCTTTGAATGAAGCAGCTTTAGAGATAGGTGCAAACAAAATAGCTACTGCACATAATCTTGACGATGAGGTTCAGGTAATCCTTCTTAACTTTATAAGAGCTGATGTAAACAGATTTATAAGGCTCAAGAGGAAGAAGAAGATAATTATAGATAGAATAAAGCCTTTTTATGAGATTCCAGAAAAGGAGGTTGCTTTATATGCATTCCTAAACAATATAGACGTCAGCTTTGACGAGTGTCCTTATGTTCATGGCTCATTCAGATACGAGATCAGAAAATTTATAAATCATTTAGAGGAAAAAAGTCCCGGAATAAAATTTTCTATTTTAAGATCTTATGAAAAGATTGTGGATCTCATAGGAGAAAAAGTAGAAAAAGAGATAAAAAGATGCAAGAAATGTGGAATGCCTTCTTCAAGGGATATATGCAAAGCCTGCGAGCTTCTCTCGAAGATAAATAAGATAAACAAATAGTTTAAAACGTTAATATAGATTTCAAGGTTCATGGAAGTGTATATTGCCTTAGCTGTTATAGCTGTATTAACTGTTTTTCTTCTCATATTGGAGAAAAAAGGGAAGATTGAGAGAAAATTTTTATTCTTTATATACAGAACACAGAGGTTAAAGAATTTTATAGAGAATGTTTCAAAATTTAAATTTTGGAAAGTATTTTCGAGCATAGGAGTTATTGTCGGTGTTTTATCTTTATTCTTTATGATAGTAAATATAGCTCTCTTATTCTATTTTGCAGTAAAAAGAGAGCCGATAGAAGGAGGCGTTCAACTCGTTATACCGGGGATTACAATACCGTTTTGGTATGGAATAATAGCACTTATAACGGTTATTCTTGCACATGAACTCATGCACGGCATCGTTGCGAGAAATGAGAATATAAGGTTGAAAAACCTCGGAGCAATTTTCTTCGCTTCAATTCCAATAGGTGCTTTTGTGGAGCCGAATGAAGAAGATTTAAACAAGAGCTCGAGCATGTCTAAGCTCAGAGTATATGCTGCCGGCTCTTTTGCAAACATCGTTCTCGCAGTTTTTGCAACTGCTCTAATGATCCCGCTAAACGATGGTGTCGAGATAGTAGGTGTTATGGAAGGTTCTCCAGCGGATGGAATCTTGGAGAGTGGCATGGTAATAAAAAAGATAAATGGAAAAGAAATTAAGAGTTTAGCGGATTTCATGATTGAAGCGGGAAACATAAAGCCAAATCAGGTTGTTTTTCTCGAAACAGATGAAGGTGTTTTTAAAATCGTAGCGAAAAAGAGGGAAGATGATCCAGAGAGAGGGATGATTGGAATATACGTTAAACAGCACGTTTTCGGCGGACTCGAATTCATATACTACACTCTGCTTTGGATATCCTTTCTGAATCTCGGCATAGGGCTTATTAATCTTGCTCCGATAAACTTTGGCGTTGCAGCTACAGATGGTCATTTAATATTAAAAGAACTTTTGTCAAAACTCATCAAGGAAAAAGCAGATGAGATAAGTGGACTGTTCTCAACAACAGTAACTATGATGTTGTTATTTGCACTTATTCTTAGCAGATAGCTATGTATAGCGAAACGCTAAGGCAGCTTATACATGCAAGCGGAATTTTTATGATCCCGATATCCCATGCAATTTATACGTATTTGGGCAAGGACTTCCTTCTATTCTTCTATTTATCTATGATATTATTTTTAGTTTTTCTCTCAAGGGTCATTAAAAAAAGCAGATACTTTTTTGAATTTTTTAAAATAGTTGATAGAAAGGAAGATTTAAAGGTTATGCCAGCAAAAGGAGCTATAAATTTTTTTATCGGAATACTTTTAGTCAGTGTTTTTTTCGATATAAAAACGTTGTATATATCTATAGCGGTTCTCTCCTTAGGCGATTCTTTCTCAACAATAGTTGGAAAGAGATTTGGTAAGCATAAAATTCCTTACAATAGAAAAAAATCTGTAGAAGGGTTCTTTGCTTTTGTTGTTTTTGCTTTTATTGGAAGTATATTTTTCTGCGATATTAAAACGGCTCTACTCGTATCTATCTTTGGAGCACTTATAGAGTCTCTTCCATTAAGGGTGGATGACAACATATCTATACCCATATCCGTGGCTGTTTTTTTGAATTTTCTTTTATAGCTTTGATTGGCAGCTGAGCAAATGACGGTTATTTTTGAAATTAAAATAAAAACATCATGTCAGCGAGAAATAGAAGAGTTATAAGAGCAAAATGCAGAAAAATCTTTAGCAGATTTTCCTTTATTTTTGTTTTTAATGTTAAGATAAGCAGAAAGCTACATGGTGGATTACGACAAGCTCGTTGATAAGCTCAAAGAAGCCCTGCTTGGGGATCTAAGAAAAGAGCTTAGGGAGTTTAAAAAGGAGGTTTCCGGCTTATTAGAGGGCTTTAGAATCGCTATTGAAACTATGAACAAGCGCATGGACTCCTTGGAAAAAGATTTAAGAGAGCTTAGGGATAGAATTGACAAAGTTAGAGAAGAGCTAACAAAAAGAATTGATGAGACCAATAAACGCATAGATGAGACCAATAAAAGAATTGATGAACTCTCAGGAAGCTTAAACGCAAGGATAGATGAGACCAATAAGAGGATAGACGAAACTAACGCAAGGATAGACAAGGTTAGGGAAGAGCTTGCGGCGATGATCATGGAGACAAACACAAGGATAAACGAGACTAACAAGAGGATTGACGATCTTACTATGGAGATAAGCAATCTGAAAGCTGAATTTGAAAGGTTTAGAAAGGATCAGGAGGTAATAAAAGATATCTTAGTTAGGTTGAGAAAGCTTGAAGAAAAGGTATTTACTTAAGGGATTTCCGCTTAAAATTTGAATTATAGCTTTGATTGGCAGTTGAAGATCGTTCAAATGGCTGTTATTTTTGAAATTAAACTAACAACGTCCATGCCAGCGAGAAATAAAAGAGTTATAAGAGTGTTTTCTTTTAGACATGATTTATGACCTTTTCAAACAATCTCTCTAACTGCAATTAAATCGAGTTTTGACTGTGGCTTTAATATCATCTTTCTTGGGTTTAGAAAGAGGATATTTTTATCTATACACCAAGAAACCGCCTCGGTAATATCTCTGCACTCAACCTCTTCTTCAGATTTGAACTCAAGCAAAATCTCATAAACATCTCTGTAAAGCTTCTTGTTGTTTCTCTTAAGCTCGTTTAGTGCATAGATTATTACGCTCCTCCTCTCCTCAAGAACGTTCTCGCAGAACTCTCTAAGCCTATGCCTGTTTTTAACAGCTTCTACAAGATAGATCGGCTTTCCTCCAAAGTAGTCCAGCGTGAGCTTGATCTCCTCATCGCTAAAGCCGTTTTCCCTAAGAAAGGCTTTAGCAGTCTCTAAGCTAAAGTCGTCAACGAGAATATATCTTGCTCTTCCGTGAAGCATTGCTGAGCTGTATATCTTTTCTATGAACAAGGAATCGCTTGTAACAGCAAATACATGAGCTAAGTGTAGCTCCTTTGTTAAGTGAACGAAGAAATTGAAGAGCTTGTATATCAAGAAATCGTCTATTTTAACGTCTTTTATAACCTGAAGCTCGTCGAAGATTAATATAGGGGTTTTTCCCTTATCTTTAATGCTTTTAAGAGCATTAGTTATGTATCTGAATATCCTTCTATACTTTCTTTCGGATTCAAACATTATTTTAAAAGTTTCCCCAGCTATAGGAATTCCAAGAGATACCCTTGGTATTCTCTCCAAAATCTTTTCTAAGGTTTTCTCTTCCCTAATATCAAACATTATTTCGAAGAAATTTTCTGCACTTACAACCTCCTCGCCTCGTAGATTTATGTAGAAAGCTGCAAAATTTTCTGGAAGCTCATCAGCAACTTTTTGCATTAGCTCTGTTTTGCCTGAATTTATAGGTCCATAAACGAAAGTAATAAGATTTGGCTCCGTGCTCACAATCCTCCTTATCTCTTCCATCTCCTTCTCTCTGTTGAAGAACATCAAAACACCTCTTGAAGTTCTTCTTTTAGTCATTATTTTAACTTCATCAAGCTCCCTTTTCTTTCTTAAAAATTTGCTGCACGAAAACATATATCTTAAAGTGCAATAATTCACAAAGTATTTTTTTCACTACTAAAGCTTTTTAAACCGATAAAACATTAATAAAAAGCATGAGAAAAATTCCTGTAGCGATGGCAACACAGCATCCAGATTCTGCAAGTAAGTATGTTCCCGTTCAGGAAGAGCCTTATGAGGCTGTGGAGAACTTCAAGCTTGGCTGCGACGAACAGATGGTTGATTATGAAGGAAAGCTGACACCATATCATCAAACCTCACAGATAGTTCTTGAGGCTCTTTCAAATGGAATTAAGGTTGGTGAAGATGTCTTTGTAACACCGAGAGTTCCAAGTGCGAGCAAAGAGAACGTCTTCAGACAGCTAATGGCACTTCTAAGCGTTCTTGAAGCTCAGTTCATGGCAAAAGAACATACATCAGAGCTCGTTGTTTGTGAAATAATACACCCCATGGTTGAGAGTGCGGAAGAGCTTATAAATGCAAAGAAGAGAGTCGATGAAATTATAAGGCTTGGAAAGAGGGAGCTTGGTTTAAATATAAAAGAGCTAAATATAATACCGCTTGTAGAGGAGGTTCCAGAGCTTATTAAAATAGGCAGTATAATTTCAAAATACATTGATGCTGCAAAACCCGAATATCTCAGAGTTCTTATTGGGAGAAGCGATCCTGCTCTGTGCTACGGCTTGGTTCCAGCAGTTCTTTCCTGTAAGCTTGCTGTTGCGGAGTGCTGCAAATTTGAAAATGTATTCCCAATACTTGGAGCCGGTTCTCTACCATTCAGGGGGCATGTTACTCCGTATAATATAAAAAACATACTCGAAGAATTCTCTGGAATAAGAACCCTAACAATACAGTCTGCACTCAGATACGATTATGGAAAAAATGAGACAAAAAAACTTATCAAAATTCTTAAAAAAGAAATAAAAAGAAAACCGCTGAATTTTAGCGATGAAGAAAGAGAAGAAATTATAGAAATAATAGGAATTTTCACAAGAGAATACCTGATCTCCTTCTATCAGATAGCCCACAGCAAAGTGATGGAAATTGCCGATCTTCTACCAAATCAAAGAGATAGGCTTGCAACAAAAGGTGCGTTGGGATATGCAAGAGCATACGCAATGCCGTCTAAAATTCCGGTAAAAGATAAAGAACTTCTAAAAGAATTAAGCAGACTTGAAATAAGGTCTGATATAAAGCTTCCAAGGGCTATAAAATTTACTGGTGCACTGTATACTATAGGTCTTCCACCAGAATTCATAGGAACTGGAAGAGGGTTAAAAAAACTTGAAAACAAGCTTGGAGAAGAGGCTTTAGATAGGTTCCTCACATACTACTATAAGACAATCATAGATGACATAAAATTTGCATGCAGATATCTCAACTTGAAAGTAGCGAAAAGTTTTTTACCGAACTTTGTTATAAATCAGGTAAGGAGAGACGTCGAATATGTATGCGACATGCTCGGAATAGAGCCGGAGGAAGATGAGGAATACATGGAAATTATGGAAAGGCTTGAACCTTATCTAAAATACATGATTAGGGATAAAGAGAAGCTTCTTGATATAGAAAGAGAAGTTGCACGAGTCATGACAATAAAACTCGGTATTTTGAGAAAATCCCTTGGATAAAGTGGGTTAGGGTGATGATGAAGGAAATATTTGTGCTCTTGGGAACGCTTGCATTTGTATATGCGATAAAGCCCCTACTCGGTGCTGTAGTGCTGTCGCTCTTTCTTTTTTATTTGCTCGTGCCTATAGTGGATGGATTTAAGAGAATAGTAAGATTTAGAATAATTTCTCTGATAATTTCCTATATTGTCTTTCTATTTTCAACAACAATTTTCTTATACTTCTTGTTGAATTCCCTTATAAGAGAGATAAGCAAACTTTACGTAATACTTACTGAAGAGGCTGCAAAATATTCAGATATACTAAGTGAGTTCGGTATAAGGGTTGATGAGATTATTCAATACAGAGACGTTATTCTAAAGAGCTTTGAGGTTTTGACGAAGTTTTCTATTGGCATAGGGCACGCACTTATTCAAATCGTATTTGGAATTATTATTTCTGCCTATTTCGTTTATAAGGCTGAGGATTTGAGAAAGATAGAAATAAAGGACGAGAAGCTTAAGAGATATATTGATTTTATAAATATGGGAATGAAAAACGTTGTATATAGCATTTTTCTTACATCAATAATAACGGGCTTTATAGCTCTGCCCATATACTATGCCTTTAATCTCCCATACCTCTCAATCCTCTTCATTCTTACAGTAATACTAACGCTCATTCCCATAGTTGGAGCGTGGCTTGTATATATACCACTGACAATATACCTCTACTACTCCCAAGGACTTACAGAAGCTCTAATTTTCTTCATTCTCTCAGTTGCATTTATAAGCGTTCTTCCAGACATCTTAGTAAGACCTCTGCTCGCTCAAACAAGGGAAGTTAATGCCGTAGTTCTCCTTATAGCATTCTTTACTGGAATACTTGCTTTTGGAGCACCGGGATTGATCTTAGGTCCACTAATTTTTATAGCAGTTATTGGATTCTTTAAAGTATATATGTCTGAAATTTTTGTCAAAAAAGAGGAAAACGAGGATTAAATTTTTTCTGCAAATGCAAATCTCTTTAGAACCTTTGTTATTCTTATCTCTACCTCGTTGCCCTCCTGAACATTCGGAACAAAAACAACGAATCCATCGATTTTCGCTATTCCATCACCCTCTCTACCAACAGCACTTATCCTAACCTTATACGTTTCCCCAACTTTAACTGGAATTTTTCTCAAACTTAAACCTCCTTCAGAAATTACCTATCTCTTCTCCTATATAAACCTTTCCTCTCAGAAGGAATATCCACTATTCTTATGCGTATCTAAAGACAAAAACGATATACCTCCTAAAATGAATACAAGCCAGTAGGATAGTAGTCTATCAACAATAGCTAAGGAAACGCTTGCCTCAATCGGTAAGCCGAGGGAGTAGTAGAGTGTTGCAATAATACCCTCTGTTATCCCAACGTTTCCCGGAAGTATAGGCAGTGTCGCTAAGGAAAGCGTTATAACGGTTACAACTGCAACTGCTAAAAAAGGAACCTCCTCGCCCAACGACTTCAATACTAAAAATGTCCTCAGAATTTCAAAAAACCATATAATCATTGTAAAAAATAAAGATGGTATCATAATGTTTTTTCCCAGCAGAGAATATGATCTTCTCTTAAAAATTAGGAAATTCTCAAAGAAATTAAATCTTTTTGGCAATCTGCTTCCAATCTTTTTCGCAAGCTTCTCGCTGAATATAGCCTTTATTGCCCCGGTATATAAGAGCAGAAAGAAGAGAAGGATTAGAGATATCTTGTTTCTTACAGAAGAATCAATTTCATAAATAAAGGTTATAAAGATCAATGAAGTAAATGCTATTGAGATAAAAATAAAAAAATCCGAAATTCTTTCGGCAAATATTGTAGCAGCACCTCTCGAAACTTCGATGCTAAAAATTCTATTTAAAAAATATACTCTCGAAGCATCACCACCTATCTTAGCTCCCGGAGTTAAGCAATTTATAAAATATGATACGAGGACAAGTTTTATTATGTTCTTAAATTCAACAGAGGCATTAGCTTTTTTAAGCAGGAAACTCCATCTTACAGATGTTGCAAATATAATAACAATTTGCGAAATTAAAGCAAGAAAAACAAACTTCTTCTCCATATTTCTAATTAAATTGATAATCTTTCCCGCATCTGCAATTTTGGACATTAAAGCTATAGCAACTATACCTGCAAGCAATACAGTTCCTATTCTTAAGCTCAGCCTCAACGAACCACCCCGTAAAGTTTTATACTACATCGAGCTAAATATTTATCATGCTTATCCCTATTAAATACGATGGTGCAAGGCTTGGAAGGTTTTTAAATATAGAAACTCCAAATTTTTTTGTTCCTCTAAATTATAATATTGATCATGAGATATACTTGGCAAATTATGAATATTTCATCAAAAATCGTGAAACTCTAAGCGAGATTGAAGATAATGTTGTTGTTGACTATGGAAACATATATTCCTTTAGGGGAGAAATAGATGCCTTTGGAATTCTTCCAGACTTCAGCGTTGGGCTTGATGTTCCAAGAAAATTAGCGGAAATAAGTGTTGAGAAAACGGTAGAATTTGCAAGTAAATATAGAGATTACGGAGCTGTGATAAACGGATCAAGGTTCGTTGATTTGAGGGAGAAATGTGCAAAGGCTCTCGAAGACAGACCTATTGTTGTTGTTGGGAACGGATACAAGCTGTGCAAAAATCCAAGGTTAATGATTGATATAGTTACAAAAATTAGAGAAGTCATAAGCCCAAACACTGCTCTTTACTACCCCTTCGCACCTCCATGGTATTTTCCCGTCTTAGCACTCGCTGGAGTGGACATCTTCGACATGAACTACTACATTCTACAAGCCTCCCGCAGGAGACTGGTTGTTGATATCGGAGCCGTAAGCTTAGAGGAAACTGACGAAATCCCTTGCAGCTGCAAAGTGTGTAGCAAAAAAAGTGTAAATGAGCTTTCCTTCAGTGATATTTTAGAGCACAGCTATTACCACGCTCTCTCCGTATTAAGAAATATAAGAGAAAGCATAAAAAAAGGAAAATTTTTCGAATTTGCTGAAGCGTATTCAGGCTTTAATGAAGGAGCAACAGCTGCACTTAGAATATTATACTTCGAGAAGCAAGATTTCATAGAAAAAAGAGCTCCAATATATTATTAAATTGTTAAAGGTATATATAACTTTCTATGAAAAGTGTGAGAAGAATTGGTATAATGGCTTTTAGAAGATTAGAAAATATAATTTTATTTTTTGTTCTTATAGTTCTTTTTTCATTAATAACAATTATTATACTCACAATACTGAAGTTTATTGAGCATATAAACGGATACTTCTTGGGAAAAACACAGATAGAGACATTAATTGGTGATGTAATGCTCGTTCTTCTGCTTATAGAGCTTATGAGAATAAGTGAGATATACATAAGAAGGAGGGAGTTCTATATTCATTACGTCTTTGCTGCCGCACTCATAGCTGTCGCAAGGAAGATAATAGTCCTAACGGAAACGAGAGAAGTTCTACCATCTCTTATAATAGCTTATGGCGTGCTTGTCCTCGCCTTAGGTGCAACTTTCTACATCCTTCAGAAGTATCATAGAAGGAGGCAGTTTGACGGTATAAGGGAAAGGTGATTTTATGGTAGTTGAAGAAGTAGAAGAATTTGTTAAGAGAGCTTTTAGAAGAAGTAAGATGATTTCTCATGACTATTTGCATGTTCTTAGAGTTAGGAAGCTCGCTGTCGAAATTGGTAAGAAAGAGGGAGCTGATATTGAAGTTCTCGAACTTGCTTCTCTGCTCCACGATATAGCACTTGCCCTTGGTAAAGAAAAGCATTTACATGCAGAAGAATCGGCAAAAATTGCAAAAAAGATCCTTAAAGGAAAGATAAGTGAAGAAAAGCTGAATAAAATTATAGATGCTATAGAAAATCACAGCTATTCTAAGGGCACCGTTCCAAGGAGCTTAGAAGGAAAAATTCTGCAAGATGCTGATAGACTCGATGCGATAGGTGCTATAGGTGTGTGCAGAGCGATAGTCTATGGAGCGTTAAAGAGTAGAGCACTCTACGATGCAGATGATCCCTTCGCAGAGAGAAGAGAGTTAAAAGAGGATGAATACACGATAGACCACTTCTTTACAAAGCTACTGAAGATTGATATGAACACAGAAACTGCAAAAAGAGAGGCTGAAAGAAGAATAAAATTTATGAAATATTTTCTTGAAGAACTAAAAAGAGAGATATTATAAAAAGAAAAAAGTTTAGTCAAACTCGCTTCCGCCGCTTGGTGGTGTTTCTCCTGCTCCGCCCTTCTCTTCTTCTTTCTCGAGCTTCTTTGCCGCTATGACGTCATCAATTCTGAGGATCATTATTGCAACTTCGCTTGCACTGTCAATAGCCTGTGTCTTTACTCTTAGCGGTTCTATAACTCCCTTTTCCCACATGTCGCCGATTTTTCCTTCATAGACATCCACGCCGCATGTTTTGCAACCCTGCTCGTGCTTGCTTCTGAGCTCAACAATGATGTCTATTGGATCCATTCCAGAGTTCTCGGCTAAAGCTCTTGGAATAACCTCAAGTGCATCTGCAAACATCTCTATTGCAAGCTGCTCTCTTCCGCCAACAGTCTTAGCCCAGTCTTTAAGTCTCAGGCTTACCTCTATTTCTGGTGCACCGCCTCCTGCAAGAACCTTTTTATCTCTGAGTGCAGCAGCTACCACGCCAAGGGCATCTTCGATAGCTCTTTCAACCTCAGCTACAATGTGCTCGCTTCCTCCTCTTATAAGTATTGTAACGCTCTTTGGATCCTTGCAGTCTCTAACGAAGACCATGTTGTCCTCGCCGATCTTTACCTCCTCAACCAAGCCAGCATAACCTAAGTCTTTCTCGCTTAAATCCTGTATGTTTGTTACGATTGTAGCACCGGTAGCTCTTGCAAGTTTCTCCATGTCGCTCTTCTTTACTCTTCTTACTGCAAATATTCCAGCCTTAGCTAAGTAGTGCTGGGCTAAATCGTCAATACCCTTCTGGCAGAAGACAACGTTTGCACCCGTGCTTGCGATTTTATCAACCATCTCCTTGAGCATCTTCTCTTCTTCGTCAATGAAAGCTTTCAGCTGGCTTGGGTCTGTAATTCTTATCTCAGCATCAAACTCTGTCTTCTCTATTTCAAGTGGAGCGTTTATAAGAGCAATCTTTGCATTCTCTACTCTTCTTGGCATTCCTGGATGAACTCTCTCTTTGTCAATGACAATTCCCCTTACAAGTTCAGTATCCTCTATTCCACCGCCTTCTTTCTTTTCAAGCTTTATATGATCGAGATCAACTATGTATTTATCGCCCTCTTTCTCTGCAACTGCCTTAACAGCCTTAACGACCAAGTCAGCTAAGTATTCCTTAGCCTTCTCTGCACCTTTGCCAGTCATTGAAGTTGTAGCAATTTTCTTTAATACTTCCTCGTCCTCTATATCAATATCTCTTGCAACCTCCTTGAGAATCTCCTTAGCCTTCTCTGCAGCCATTCTGTAACCGTTTGCTATTATTGTTGGATGAACATCCTGATCGAGAAGCTCCTCAGCCTTCTTTAAAAGCTCACCGGCAAGAACAACTGCTGTCGTTGTTCCATCTCCTACTTCATCTTCCTGAGTCTTTGCAATTTCAACCATCATTTTTGCTGCTGGATGCTCAACGTCCATCTCCTTAAGTATTGTTACACCGTCGTTTGTAACCACTATGTCGCCGAGGTTGTCTACGAGCATCTTGTCCATGCCCCTTGGTCCAAGGGTTGTCTTCACAGCTTCTGCAATTACTCTTGCAGCAAGTATATTTGTCCTCTGTGCATCTCTACCAACAAGCCTCTGTGTTTTTTCAGAAAGCACCAATATTGGTGTTCCACCCAACTGTGCAGCCATGGTATCACCCCATTTCTATTCTTTCTTTATCTGATTCCTTTACGTTTTTCTAACCACAAGTTACCAAAACTTATGGTATAAGAACTTCTATATAAATTTTTCGGTCAATCTTTCGGGACTAAAATGTTCATATTAGATGAACATATATAAACAAATTTGTATTCATAAAACCTTCTTTAAGTTCTCACCGCTGTAGAGATAAACATCAACATCAAAATCTATGTATTTTTCTATTTTTTTAATATTTTTTAGAATATTTTCATCAACTTCATTTCCCAAAACTCCAAAGACAACCTTAACACTTCTTCCAGTAAAGATAGAATGATTTTTTATTTTTCTCTGCTTATCTTTTATATTTACTAATTTTTTTATTATATTTCTTGGATTTCTCTCTATTTCAATAAAAATTGCGTCGTTTTCCCTTAAAATAACGATATCTGGTCTGTATCCTACCCTTGAAAGCTTTGTGTCCTCAGCTTCTAAATAGTATGCATCTCCCTCTTTTATAATCTCATTAAAAAGAAGGTTCTTCATTATATAGTGCTCCATACTTTCATTGCTCTTCCTCTTTAATTTAAAATTCTGCTCTTTTATTGCAATTCTAATTTCTTTTATTGCATTCTCCAAGCTTCTGCTTTTTAAGATTCTGTTTATGCTTTCAAGCTCATCTATTATTTTCTCAAGCCTTTCTATCATAGAGAATATCCCTACTTCTCTTAACAATTTCATCGAGCTTCATAAGGGCTTTTATTGGAGTTAAATTTATGACATCTATTTCTGAAATTTCGCTCAAAAATTCAACTATAGCTCTATCTTCTGTTTTGAAGTCAATGTTGCTTGAAATTTCATAAGCTCTATTTACAACCTCCCTTGGCAAGCCAGCAAGTTCTGCAATTTTTATTCCATAGCTTTCTTTTAAGCTTCCCCTTTTTATTTTTCTATCAAATATTATTTTATTGTCCTCCTCTTTAAGTTCAAAATGATAATTTTTAACACCGCTCAGCTTCTTTTCAAGCTCAGCAAGCTCGTGGTAATGTGTTGCGAACAACGTTTTTGCCCCAATATAGTCATGTATATATTCAACAACAGCCTGTGCTAAGCTAAGTCCATCTTTTGTGCTCGTCCCTTTTCCAACTTCATCTAACAGTATTAAACTTCTTCTTGTGGCATTTTTCAAAATTTTTCCAACTTCAATCATTTCCACCATAAAAGTGCTGTATCCACGTGTTATATCATCAACAGCTCCTATTCTTGTAAATATCCTGTCAACAACACCTATAACGGCATAACTTGCAGGAACAAAGCTCCCTATCTGTGCAAGCACGGTAATAAGGGCTACCTGTCTTAGATATGTTGATTTTCCAGACATGTTCGGACCAGTTACTATAAGTATTCTGCTATCTTCATCGAGAACAGCATCGTTTGCGACGAATTTTGTAGTCCTTTCTACGGTTGGATGCCTTCCGTCTCTTATTATAATTGCATAACCATTGTTTACCTTTGGTCTCGTATATCTGTATAGAGAGGCTACCTCTGCTAAGCTTGCAAGAACGTCCATCTCCGCTATAATTTTTGCACAGTTTTTAATTCTTTTACTGTGTTTAGCCACGTCATTTCTTACCTTTTCAAAAATTTCGTATTCAAGTTTTTTTATTCTTTCTTCACATGCCAATATCTTCTCTTCCCTCTCTTTAAGCTCAGGGATTGTAAATCTCTCTGCATTAACTAAGGTCTGCTTTCTTATGTAGTATTTTGGAACGTTTTTTGCCTTTGCCTTTGAAACCTCAATATAATATCCAAAAACTGTATTGTAGCCTACCCTAAGATTTTCTATACCAGTTCTTTTTCTTTCCCTTTCTTCAAGCTTCTTAATAAATTCCTCATGCTCTTTTTTAATTTTTCTAAGATTATCGAGCTCTTTATTAAATCCACTCTTTATTATTCCGCCTTCTTTTAAGGTTATTGGTGGATCATCAACTATTGCTTTGTCTATAAGTTCATATACCTCCTTTAGCGTGTCCAAGCTTCCAACAAGTTCCGAGAGCTTCCTTGATCTAAAGGAGAAGTTTTTAAGCTTAGAGGCGGCAAGCAGAGAATTCTTCAAAGCTACCAAATCTCTTGCATTTGCACTTTTAAAGTCTATTCTGCTTGATATTCTCTCTATATCGTAAACTTCCTTTAAAATTTCTCTAATTTCATATCTTAAATACGATTTTTCTTTAAGTTCCTCTACGGCATCGAGTCTTCTCTCTATTTCATCAACATTTATTAGTGGGCGCTGAAGCCACTTCTTTAGAAGCCTACTTCCCATTGCAGTGATCGTTTTATCAAGAATTTCTATTAATGTTCCTTTCTGCGATCCGTCTATAAGATTTCTAAATATTTCAAGGTTTTTTAGGGTAGTTGTATCAAGAATCATGTAATCGTGTGCGGAGTATTTCTGTATTCTAAAATCAATATCCCTTAGATGCGTTTCTCTAACATAACTAACTGCTGCTCCACAAGCTCTTATGCATGCATCTTCGAGCTCCAAGCTTTCGAAGTCTCTTATGCAAGATTTCAGCAGATTTTTAGCCTCTTCTAAGGAAAACTTTTCATTTTCTATTTTATGGATAACTTTAATATTCTTTTTAAGCTCTTCAAACATCTCTTCATCAATATTTTTTGGAACTATGCATTCCACTGGGTTAAGCTTTATTATTTCAGCAAAAACCTCGTCCTTATTTTTGGCTACAGTTGCTAAAAATTCTCCAGTTGAAACATCCAAGAATGCCATGCCATATTTATTTTTATGCTCAACTAAGCTGAGAAGGAAGTTGTTTTCCCTTGTTAAAAGCTCCTCCTCAACGAGCGTTCCGGGGGTTATTACCCTCACAACCTCCCTTTTTACAAGCCCCCTTGCCTTTGATGGGTCTTCAACCTGCTCGCAGATAGCAACCTTGTATCCCTTTTCTATGAGCTTCTTTATATACGGATAGACTGCATGGTGGGGAACACCTGCCATAGGTGTTTTCTTATCCCTTGAGGTTAAAACTATACCAAGCTCCCTTGAAGCTATTTTTGCATCTTCATCAAAGAGCTCATAGAAGTCTCCAAGCCTAAAGAAAAGTAGAGCATCTTTATACTTCTCTTTTATCCTATAATACTGCTCCATCATTGGAGTGAGCTTACCTGAATTTCCATGCCTCTTCTTTGAGCTTTTTAAATTTTGCATCATTTAAATTAGAATTATTTTTCGTTCTAAAAAAATATTGTAGAATCCTACTAAACTATGCACAGTAAGAGCTTGATTATTGTAAAATATTCAGCAAAGCTTCATTGCTCCAGCACTTCCTCGTAAAATTTAAGTTTTAAAATATCGCTTCTTACAAGAACACCGACAAATTTTTCTTTATCAAAAACAAAGAGAACATCTTCTCCAAGCTTATCCATCTTCTCAATTGCATTTAAAAGCGGCTCATCAATGCTAACCTTTGGTATATCTGTTCTAAGAATTCTGCTTACCTCGGCATTTAAATCGTTTACTCTTGTTATATCAGAAAGTTTAACGTATCCAATGAGCTTTCCGTAGTTAAAAACTGGTAAAGAAGTTAAACCCTGCTTCATTCCAAGCACCGCTTTTCTCAGGGAATCCTTCGGATTAAGGACTATAAATTCCCTTCTCATTGCGTGCAAAACCTTTGGGACTTTAAGAAGCTCCAAGAAGTATTCCTTAACATGAGCCGGTGAGTTTAGCCTCGTTGAAACCTGCTCCCTGTATATCGTTTCCTCCCCGGTTAAAAGGTAGCTCGCAACAATGCTTACCATAGCTGGAAAGAGCAGTTCGTAGCTTTTCGTCATCTCCGCAATCATAACAAGCACCGCTATTGGAGCTTTTGAAACGCCTCCAAAAAGGCTCATCATTCCTACTATAACAAAAGCTGATATATCGCTACTCGTAACTATATCTGGAAAGAGAATATTGAATAATTTTCCTAAAAATCCTCCGAGCATTGCTCCTATAAATAGCCCCGGGGCAAAGACACCCCCGCTTCCACCGCTCCCTATAGTTAGCGATGTAAAGAGTATCTTAAGAAAAACGAGAGCAAGAAGTGCTTCAATTGCGAGCCTATTATCTATTGCGAGTTGTATAAACCCGTATCCCATGGACAGTGCTCCGAGACTTATCTCCTTTGGTGCAGTGTAAAAAAGAACAACGACGATTACACCTACAAGCAGAGAGCCTATAGCCGGTTTTATAAACTTTGGCAGCCTAAGCCTTCTGAAGAATTCGAACGTTGTGTAGAAAGCTCTCACATATAAAACGCCTACACATGCACTTGCCACGCCAAGTATTAGAAAAAGAGGAAGATGAAGCAGATTTAAACTGTATTTTTCTTCAACTCTAAAAACTGGAGAAAATCCCATTATATATCCAAAGAGGGTATATCCGACTACACTTGCAATTATAGCTGGGATCAATGCTTCTTTTTCAAAGTCCTTCTTATATAAAATTTCGGCACTGAGCAGAGCACCGCCCAAGGGAGCTTTGAATATGCTTCCCACACCAGCCCCTATACCTACTGCAAGAGCTATCCTTCGCTCTTCAACGCTCAGCCTAAAGAGATCTGCAATAGCACTTCCAACACCAGAGCCTATATGAGCAATAGGTCCCTCTCTTCCAGCACTTCCTCCACTGCTTATAGTAAGCGTTGAGGCGATCATTTTAACTATCGGAATCCTTCTCCTCACATACCCATTTTCTCTATGAAAAGCTCTTATCGCTGCATCGGTTCCGTGCCCTTCAGCCTCTGGAGCAAACTTATATACGATAAGCCCAGCAAAAATTCCGCCAAGAACTAAGACAAAAAGTATGCGGAACGGATTTTCTGGAGATATCCAATTAATATTTCCTTCAAATCCGGGACTCGGTGGGTAATATCCAGCAAATTCTCCTAAAAAGAAAAATGTTCCATACTTTAGCATGTTATAGAAAGCTAAGGCTGCTATACCGCATGCTATGCCTATAAATACGCTTACAACGCTTAACCTAAGAATGTTCATACTTCCACCATCACGTATGCTATCAGCTTCTTCTTTGGATTCTGCATCGCCCTTCTTATCCTCTCATCTATATCTATACTTGCCTTATCCGCTTTTATCATTAGTGTTCTGCCACATGTATATGTGCTCTTCCTAATAACGATGTCGCTCTCGTGCTCAAACGTCAAGCTCTTGCTTCCCCTACCTATTATCACGTCTCTTACTCCATCAACTTCAAGAACAACCTTAATTTTAGCATCGTCCCTTCTTGCAAGCCTCTTAAACTCCTCGCTGAAGTCTGCTAAACCTTTGTTCGCTCTAACACCTATTATGCAGTCAGCCCTCTTGCTTATCTCCGCATCCTTTGTGATCTCCAGTGTCGTTTTATGTTTAGCAGTAATATTTTTATGTCCGTAAGCAATAACCTTTTCTATCAACACAAAAAGAGGTTACATGATAACATGAATGAAAAGACTTATAGAAAGTTGGCAAGAAAGTTAAATAGCATATCTGATATTGAAAAATTTGAAAAAAGATATAAAAGAGGAGTATTACTCGGCATTTTAACGCAAAAAATTATAGAAAGAACTAAAAGAACAAAGATTAATAAAAAAGAAATTGCAGAGCTTTGGAAAGAAAAGTCTATTTTAGAGATCTCTGAGGAAAAGAAAATACCACCTTTTATTGTTGCAAAAATAATCTTAGGAACGATGTGCAGGAAAGATGCTAAGAAGCTTGAGGAGAACCCTTCTTTAATAGAGGATGAAAGGCTCAGAGAAGAGGTTGAAGAAGCATATTTAAAAGATTTTGTATACTCTCCCCTTGCAGTAGAGTTCCAAAAAATAAAAGGAATTATTGGAGAAGAGCTCATAGAGGAATATTTAATAAAAAAAGGTGTGGAATTTTTTAAAGAATGCGATTTGAAGAGCAACAAGACCCCAGATTTCTTAACAGAGGAGCAGTGGTTCGAGAGCAAGGTCTTCTTTGCAAATAGAAGCATACACAGGAACTTCTTCAAAAAGCAGTATAAACATTACTTAGATCTATTTGGCTCTGGAACTGTTGTTTACTGGCTTGGATATGTTAAAGGAGTGGAGAATTTATTTAAAAATGGAAAAAAGAAGCTTATAGTAAGAGATTATAAATACTTTAAGAGGCTTAAAAATTTCAACAAAAAGAAGCTGAACAGATTATTGGAACCTAAAATATATACAATAGGATACAGCGGAAGGAGTATAAGGAGTTTTATAAGGAAGCTTGAAGAAAATGATATCGATGCTGTTGTTGACGTCAGAAGATTTCCTACCTCGAAGATAGATGACTTTAAGAAGGAAAATCTTAAAAAGCTGCTGGAGGAAAACGGAATAAAATACTTCCATTTAGAAAAGCTTGGGGGATATAGGAGTGGAGGATATGAAAAATACATGCTTACAAGGGACTTTAAATCTGGCATTAAGGAGCTTCTATGGATATTCAAAGACCACACCTTAGCTTTAATGTGTATGGAGAGAGATTACAGAAGATGCCACAGAAGGTTTATCTCGAAGTATATAGAAGCCCTCGGCATAAAAGTTCTCCACGTTTAACCATACTTCAGCTATGCTTATGTTAAAATTTGTTGATCATAGTATGATCGGAACCGGCGAGATGATCGTAATACTTGTGCTTATACTCATACTCTTCGGTCCAGATAAGATACCAGAGCTCGCACGTGCACTCGGAAAAGCCTATGTGGAGTATAGAAAAGCGGTTATAGAGGCTGAGATGGGAATAAAAAGGGAGCTCGAAAATAGGGTTGAAGAGGAAGAAAAAAAGAATTAATCTTTTTTAACCACAACGGCTTCGTTTAGGGATTTCCATACTATTTTAAATCCCAACCTTTCTAAAATTGAAACTGAATCTATTCCTTCTTTTTTAAGATATTCCTTCACTTCATCAAGGCTGCATTCTTTTTTTATTATTTTATCAAGCTTCTTCTTTAAATCCTGCAGGAAATCTTCTTTTACTGCACTGCTACCTATTAAAACATATTTGCTGCTTTTCTTAATCTCTTCTTTAATAACATCCTCGCAAACACCAAGTTTCTCTGAAATATCCCTTAAATTGAGAACTTCTTCTCTTTCACTGTAAAAGTTAATCTTAGAAATTCTGCTTAAGCTTTTCCTCCTCTCATACTCCCTTAGTATCCTCACAACCTCCCTTACTGGTATCCTTTTCTTAAAAAAGATTATATCTCCTTTAACATCTTCTGTTGAGCATGAAAGCTCTTTATTTACTGCTATAATAAAGTTCTCATCCTTTAATCTTTGAAGTTTATATATTTTCTTCCTTAAATATTCAGGAGTCCAAAATCCAACTATTTCCATATAAAACTCCATATTACCTTTTATAAATTTAAAATCCGGTATAAAAACGTGCGTTTTATCAATAACTATGGGCTCGGGTTCTCTAATAATCTCCCAGCCCGTTTCCATAGATTTAAATCTTATATAAAAATCTTTCTCAACTGTGCTGTCGAATTTCGTTTCTTCTTCTTTTACATTAAGAATGTTCTTCTTTTTGCTGTCAAGGAAAAATATATATGTTTTATTTTTATTTCTAAAGAATATATAAGCCTTTATCCACCATCTGTTAGCCCTTGCAATCTCAGGAAAAACTTTTGCTATGCTTGTTCCATATTTCTCGGTAAGCTTTAATATGCTTGCTGGACCTTCGATTTCTACAATAAAATTTCCGTTTTTTCTTGCAACATACATTAATCCAAGTTTTTTTATTGCTCTGAAAATTCTCTGAAAGTTTCCGGAAAAATGAGCTTCTATTTTTGTAGCTTTGAAGAGTAGAGTCTGGACAATAGAGAGATTGTATGCTTTTACAAGCTCCTCTGCATCTATTTCTCTAAAATCTTTAATTATTTTTTCTTCTTCTAAATCGGCTAAAAAACTTTCTTCAACATCTTTCTGTGGGATTTTAAATTCTTCTGCAACTTCTTTTATAATTTTTTCTCTCTCCTTTTCATTTATAACAAAACCCTTTTCAAACAGCCTTCTTCTCAAAATTCTCGGTTCAATTTTTGCGTTTGTTTCAAGCGTGCATCTCCTAAGAAGGAGGGTTGAAAGCCCCCTTACAAGCTTGTAGTCTATTTCTTCGTATTCTTCTATCTCCCTTTTCAGCTCTTTTAATTTTTTCCCCACGTTCCTTTTAAAAATTCTTATCAGCTCTTCCGCAAGCTCCTTATCTCTAAGAAAAACAGGATAAACTCTATCTTTTACAAGTTTAACTCTGAGCAGTTCGCTTGGTAGCATTTTAAAATATTTGAAAATTTAACACGGTAAAGCTTTTATCCTCGAAGGGCGATAACTACTAAGCATGGAGCTGAAGGAGTTCCACGAGGTAGTGAGCATAGAGGAAGCAAAGAAAAGACTTTATGCGAACTACAGGCCAAAGAGGAAGGTTGAGGAGGTTTCTATTGAAGATGCTCTCGGAAGGGTTCTTGCAGAGAACGTTATAGCAAATGTTGACGTCCCGCCCTTTGATAGAGCTGCTATGGATGGCTATGCTGTTGTTGCAAAGGATACCTTTTATGCGGATGAAGAAAATCCAGTGGAGCTTGAGGTTCTCGGATATATAAGGGCTGGAGATACAAAGATGTATGAAATAAGCTCAGGAAAGTGCTATGGAATAGCAACTGGAGCTCCTATGCCTAAAGGAGCTAACGCCGTTGTAATGGTCGAGTATACAACAAGGGAGAACAACAGGGTAAAGATCTACAGACCAGTTGCACCCGGTGAAAACGTAACATCTGCTGGAAACGATATAATGCGTGGTGAGCTTGTTTTAAGAGAAGGAACTCTTTTATCTCCAAGAGAAACAGGCGTTTTAGCAGCTTTAGGTATAAAAAAGGTTAAAGTTTATGCAAAACCTAAGGTAGCTATAATATCTACGGGTGATGAAATAATACCCGTTGGAGAGGAGCTTAAATTTGGTAAAATTTACGATATTAATTCAAGAACAATTGCAGATAGTGTTAGGGAGAACGGTGGCATACCATATTTCTTAGGCATTGTTAAAGATGAACCTGAAGAACTTAAAGAAAAGCTTCTTGAAGCCCTTAATAAGGATTTCGATGTTATAATAACATCTGGCGGAACGAGTGCTGGAGTTGGAGACCTAAGCTATAGGGTGATAGACGAGCTTGGAAGCCCCGGCATACTCGTTCATGGCATTGCAATAAGACCGGGTAAGCCTACTATTATAGCTGTTGTTGATAATAAGCCAATATTTGGCTTGCCCGGATATCCAACATCCGCTATGATAATATTCGACGTGTTCGTCGCACCTCTACTTAGAGAACTCGCTGGTATGCCAATGCCGACGAGAAAGAAGGTTAAGGCTAAGACCGCTATGAAGTTCTTCTCCGCAAAGGGTCGCTATGAGTATGCACTCGTAAACCTCGTAAGCGGAGAAACAGGGGAGCTGAGCGCTTATCCTATATTAACGGGCTCAGGTGCAATAACAACGCTTGCATTTGCAGACGGCTACGTAGAGATTCCAGAAAATGTTGAGCTTTTGCAGGCAAATGAAGAAGTAGAAGTAACTCTTTTAAGCGATACGATAAGGCTTGCAGACCTAACAATTATAGGGAGCCATTGCATAGGTGTTGATTTACTGCTTACAACAATGAACAAATACTATCCAGTTCAAGCTAAGGTTATAAACGTTGGATCAAGCGGAGGCTTGGCTGCAGTTAGACGTGGTGAGAGTGATATCTCAGGAACACACCTCATAGACGAGGAAACTGGCGAATACAACATACCGTTTTTAAAGAGGCTTGGAATAGATAAAAAAGCCTATCTTGTAAGGGGTTACGACAGAGAACAAGGTTTAGTTGTTAAAAAAGGCAATCCAAAGAAAATAAAAGGCATAGAGGATTTGCTCAGAGAGGATGTCCATATAATTAACAGAAACGCCGGTTCTGGAACAAGGATACTGCTCGACTTAGAGCTCAAAAAAATTGCTGAAAGAGAAGGTGTTTCCCTTGAAGAGCTTACAAAAAACATAAAAGGCTATGAGATAGAGGCTAAGAGTCACAGTGCAGTTGCTGCTGCTGTAGCCCTCGGCAGAGCAGATGTTGGTGTCGCAATAAAGACTGTTGCAGTGCAGTATGATTTGGACTTCATACCACTCAGAGAAGAAAAATACGATTTTGCAATTCCAAAAACGAAATTTAATAAGGAAGCTGTTCAGAAATTTATCGAAACTTTGAGAAGCGACGAATTTAAGGAAATTTTAAAGAAAACTCCAGGATTAAAACCTAATAAGGAGACTGGCGAAATAATACATAGCCCATGCTAATGTTAAATTTCTCTATATTTCTTTAAGGATTTTTCAAGGGTGCGTAATATGGACAACGGCTACAAGCTACTTAACAATGCGGACGTAAAGAAGTTTCTAATAGAGAACATAGGTGAGGAAAGTATAGATGTTATAAAAACGCTTTTAAAGAAGGAAAACGTAACAGATGAGGTAATATCAGAGGAAACAGGGATAAAGCTGAATACTGTGAGAAAGATACTATATAAGCTCTATGACTACAGACTTGCGAGCTATGAAAAAAGCAAGGACAAAGAAATAGGCTGGTATATATATACATGGAAGATAGACATTTCAAGAATAAAAAGCATAATAAAGGAAAACAAAAAAAGAATATTAAGGGAACTTGAGAAAAGATTGGAATATGAAGAAAATCATGTGTTCTTTTACTGTAAAAAAGATAATATGAAACTAACGTTTGAGGAGGCAAGTGAAAGGAACTTTGTTTGTCCAAAGTGTGGTAGCATGCTTGAATATAGTGAAAACAACGAAAGTGTTGAAAAGCTCAGAAAGGAGATTGAAAAGCTTAAAAGAGAGATAGAAGAACTATGAATAATATGAATAATAATATGAATGAGGATTTTGAATATATTTTAAAAAATGTAGAAAAAATCTATGAGAAACTAAATTGCGATAAAAAAATTTTTGAGCACTGTAAAGAAGTTGCAAAGTTAGCCTCAGAAATAGCTGAAAAAATTAGCAGAAATGGAATTAAGCTTGACAAAAAAGCCATTATTTTTGGGGCGTTTCTTCATGATATTGGAAGGTGCAAAACGCATGGAATAGAACATGGTATAGTAGGAGCGGAGATTGCAAAAAAACTTGGGATTGATGAAAAAATAGTTAGAATTATAGAGAGGCATATAGGTGCGGGAATAGATAGAAATGAGGCAAAAAAGCTTGGACTTCCAGAAAAAGACTATATACCGGAATGCTTGGAAGAAAAGATTGTTGCATATGCTGATAAGCTTTTATATGGAGTTAAGAGAATAACATTTGAAGAAGCCTTGAGTAGATTTAAAAAAATGCTCGGAGAAAATCACAGCTCCATAAAGAGGCTTGTTGAGCTCCACAGAGAGATCGAAAGTCTAATGAAAAACAATAAACTATAAGCATGGTAAAAATGGAAAAGGAAAAGTAAAAATTAAAAAGGGCCCGTAGCTCAGCAGGCAGAGCGCCGCCTTCGCAAGGCGGAGGCCTCGGGTTCGAATCCCGACGGGTCCATTTTGATCGTTTTGCACAAAAGAGGCTTGAGTTAAGCTTATTTTTTACAACAATTTTTTCATTTACAAATTTGTTTTCATTTACGCTATTTTTTGCGTATTTTAAAATATTTTCGAATACTTTCCGTTTAGCTCTTTTGTCTTTATATACACTATTGATGAATTCTTCAACCCTGCTCATTGTCCTAAGCGAATTTCCAGTATTATACAACGATTTTTATCTCATCTTTCTTTTCTATTAGAACTATGTTCTCCGCTTCCAGTTTTCTCTTGACTCTTTCGAAAACGAGTTCTCTTAGTGTTTTTCCAACTATACCGTGCTCCCGCATTATTGCTTTTAACTCTTCCTTGCTCAGGTGCTCGCTGTTTCGTGATATTATTTCAAATGCTACTTCTCTCGCTTTCTCGTCGATCCACTCGTATTTCTTCATTACATTTACTACTCTTGCCGAAGCTTCCAAATCCTCTAAAGTTACATAGTGATATATGTCAACCTCAGCTATATTCTCCCCACCACAAAATTGGCAAGTAACTTCCAGCCCCACGAGCATTTTACTCCTCCCCTAATAATTTGTCAAGAAAAATCTTCCTTAATTCTTTGTCTTTCTTAATTTTCTCAGCGAATTCTTCGAGAAGTTCCTCGTCTTCTGCAAGTTCATGAAGCGCTCTCTCGGTTATTAGTTTTTCCCGCTGTTTTTCTCGCTCTATTTTTTCAAAGAACATTGCTAAAGCTGTGCGGACAATATCACTCATGCTTCCATATATTCCCGTTCTTTCAAGCTCTTTGAGCTTATTGTAGAAATATTCTGGCAGTCTTATATTTATTCGTGCTATCTTTTTTCCACTACTTCTTTTTTCAAAGTTCTTTTTTATCATGTTTTTCTCCTCAATATTTGTTAATACATTTTTCATGACAATTATAATTACATTCGTGCTATATAAAACTTGTCATTATATTTGTTCATACATTAATACATACAAAAATTTTTGCGAATGATTATTTTTCTTTTTGTATATACAAATGTATGTAGGTGATCAACATGACCGAGGTTGTGGGTAAGGACTTGAAGACCGTGTGGATGGCTGTGGACATTTTGAGGCATGAAGGATTTGAGGTTGATGCCAAGAGAGCGATGAGAGCGGTAAAGCAGAAAATGAAGCTTGTAGAGTGCTTGAAAGATAAAAACGGCAGAGTTTGGGCAATAGTTAAGAACGGAGAAGGAAAAGAGTATGAAGTAAGGATAAGCGTAAGCGAGAAGATAGTTAGGTGCTCCTGCGAAGACCACAAATACAGAAAAACTGTCTGCAAGCATGCAATTTTCGTTTTTCTTAACTGCTTTGAAGAAGCCCAAGAAAAAGCCAAGAAAAAACAAGACGATCTAAGCGAGGAAGAAGTTTCACAGGATACTGCTAAAATGCTCAGCGAAATGGAAGGCCCAGAAAAAGAAGAAGTTGAAGCTTTCTACGGGTGGTGAAGATGTCAGAAAAAATATTACCGTGTATTTTGCCCACAAACCACTGCGACGATGCAAGGGATTGTGTTTCAAACATAATTGGCGAGGATATACCATATTTTTATCATCCAGAAAAACATGGTTTGTGCCACGTAGATTCTGTGAAACTGATAAAAGAGCTTGAAAAGAAATTTGGCTGGGATTTTAGGCATTATAAAAATCCTGTAGGTGAGAGAAATGACTGATATAACTGTTAGAGTGAAGGAGGACGAGATTTTGCTCATAAGAAACAATGAACCAATAATGATAATTGATAGAGAGGCTTATGAGAAGCATAAAGACATTAGAAAACTTTTAAACGTTTTTTTCGTTGATATGATATTAGCAGAGGTGAAAAAGCACAGATACTCTATTAAAGAAGAACAAAAAAGATAAGATAAAACATCTTTTTTCTTTTATTTATATTATATAATGTATATTACAGCCCTCGTTTTTCCACACATTTAAAAAGTCTATTCAAGAATTCGCAAAACATGGCCGAGGAAAAGAAGGAAGAAAAGTTATGTTTAATTTTGAACATGGTGAACTGGAGCGATTTTGAAGTTACAAACTTAAGGCTCGTAGAAGGAACTTTCGAAGGAACGCTAATAAACAAAAAAACGGGAAAAGAAGTATCAAAAGTTAAGTTTACTGTAGAGTTCAACAATCCCCAAACAGCAAAAACATACATCCCTGCGGACACTATACTCCAGCTATTTCTGAATAGCCAGCGTAAGCAGCCCCCCGACCAGTAGATTTTTCGTATTTTTCTTTATCGGCTATTTGGCAATATATTTCTGTAAAAAAGAACCATCCAGAAATATAGGTAATTCATCTACATTTTTAAGTTTTTTAATAATCTCCTGTTTAATAATAGCTTTTATATCTTTTCTTTTTAAAATACCATCAAAAATCAATTTTACATCTGTATGAATTGTATAAAAAGACTTTCTTGTAACAATATTAAAATTACATGCTGGACATCTCCATTTTACTAAAAAAATTAATCTTAATCTTGAAAGTAGATGTTCACTTTCTTTCAGTTTGCTCGAGCAATTAGGACAATAAGGCGTTTCTTCTATTAGAAAATTTTCTAAATTTAAATTGATTTCGTCTACCATTGGACTTGGAATAGAAAAGACGTTGTAGAAATTAACATGCCAAATTACTGGTTTTGTTAGTGGATGTGGAAATTTTATAATAATATCTGGAGCACTATCATATAATGCTCTATCATAAGTTGAACCTAAAACAATTGGTGGATAGTTTTTATTATAGTCTTCTTTATACTTTTTCATTAAAACACCTATAAAAATCATTGTAAAAATAACAAGTATAAGAAATTTATAATTATTTTGGAGAATTTTTCTTCTCTATAATTTAATATATAAAAACCGAGTGTAGGAACAGAAACTGGCATAACAAAGAAAATTTCAATTAGTTTTTTTATTATGGCAGTAGCCATAAAAACAAAAAATCCATTAAAAAACAAAAATCTTGTCTGAACATTTGTATTTATATTCTAAAATAAAACAGTTATAAATGTATGTATATTTGTTCAACTATTTTTTATGTTGCTACGTTTGTATATACATTTGGGTGGTAAAATGTGCCCAACAGTTTTACAAAAGAAAGAGGAAACAATAAGTATAAGAATACCTACAAAAACAAAAGAAGAATTTAAATTGGCTGTGAAAGAGTTAGGGGAGTTTACTTCTATAAGTGATGCGATAGAACACTTTATAAGAATGTATATAGAGAAATGGAAAGTTTTAACAGGTAAAGCAGATAAGGACATTATTTTTAAGCAATTACAAGGAGAACCTAACGAGCCTGCCGAGCCTCAGAGCGAAAGCAACCTTGAAAAAGACATAGAGGACTATGCAAAGTTATACATAGAATACAAGAGCGGTAAAGTGTCTCCAGAAGCTGTTGACAAGAAATATGCAGAGATTATTGAAAAACACGGAATAACAAGAGAAGAATTCGGGAAGCTGGTTTTCAAGAAGCTTAAGGAACTTGGCTGGGAGGGTTAAGCGATGCTAAGAACAGAAATCGAAATTTCATGCGAGCACGCTATCAAAAGTCTTCTTTTGCAAATGCTAAGCGATGATATTAAGTGTTTAACATGCAAATCACCGCTACCAAGAGACGATATACGTAGCACGGGCTTACACGATCCAGACTGCCTGTGGAACTACTACATCGAGTGCCCAAAATGCGGCTACCAGAATAACTTAGCGAAGCTACTGAAAATCTGGGAGTGTACCTGCAGGAGATAGAAAAATGGTAGAAGAGGAAATAAAAGACAAGGTAAACAGAATGCTTGGCACGGAGCAGGCAAAGCTCAGCGAGATACAAATTGTTGATGACATGGACGAAGATTTAATAATCAAGGAGAAGGTAGAGGGAACAGATGCATTAGTTTACAAAATCAAGGATAAATACTACCTGAGCATTCAGGGAGTGATGTATGCCGCACTGAGGCGAGGAAACATTCACATAGTAACCGTAGACATCAGAAAATTCGGCGATAAAGAAGTTGGCTACTGCGAGGCAATGGATTTAAAGAGAAACGTGAAGATAGCAGCAATAGCGGAGAGATACACAAACGAGCAGTATAAAGTAACAACGCTGATAAACAACTTCAAGAAACAAGAGAAAAAGAGAGAATACGATCATTTCGCAGAGAAGATAGTTGAGCACTTTCACAAAGACGTAAAAGAGCGAAATCTTGCTATAAACCTCGAAACATACGTTGAGATCAGAAAGCTAAGGGAACTAATGACGATAAGAAAGCTGCTCGGAAAGCTGATAGACACGATAGAAGAGACAGACAGCTACAGCAGCTTAAGAAAAAGAGTAAAGTCGCTTGAGGGGCAGATGAAAGCAGTAAGACAGATAGTGCTTGCTTTGGCAGAGAAGGAGGCACATGGATGAAACTTTCGGTAAAATACCACCCGCCAGAGATCATTATCACAGAAAACATGAGAAAAAGAGCGGACAGAGAGGCAAAAAAGATAGTTAAGGCATGTAAAGAAGCCGGCATGAAGCCGAGATTTGGCGGAGACTACAGGTCGCACTACATAGGAAAGCTCGGCGAGCAGGCTTTTCTACTATTTCTCAAAAACAAGGGTATAAAAAATGTAGAGATCCCAGCGATAAGAAGCGACTACAGAATATTGGACCACAGACCAGATTTCATAGTTAACGGTAGGGAGATTGAGGTAAAAACTCAGATAAAGAGCGGCAAGTCTTATTTCCTCTATCCAATCAGTCAGTTCCAGAAGTATTATCCAGATCTCGTTGTTTTCATAGATTACAGAGTAAGAGAAAACAAGTGCGTCCTGTATGGGTATATCCAAGGGTGGAGAATAGAGTTCATGAAAAAAGACTATTCGGTTAGGTATCCAGCCTACAGGATACCGGAGAGCGAGCTCAGTAAAATGGAGAAGCTACTTCTTTTGCTTGGTGGAGTAGCATGACGGTGTTCACGTGTCCTTGGTGTCCAATAACGACAAAAACTCTCTACGGGCTCAGAGTTCACGTTAAGACTATACACAAAGACAAAATAATTGACAAGCGAAAAGCCGTTGCCATTCTTGTTAGAACAATGAAAAGCATCGTTCTCACAGCGAACGAAAAGAAAAAAGAAGAACTGCTTAAAGCAAGCTTCTCAGTATCGCATAACAACAGCTTAACTGGAAAACGTGCGAAAGCGATCGCATACTTTTTCTGCAGCAGCAAAGATGCAAGGAAAATGCTCGATGAAGCGTTTAAGCTCAGGGTTAACTATGGTAGACCTAACGGTTCGAGCAATAACGGTGAGAAAATAAGAGAATTGAAAAAGCAGATAGAAAACGGCGGAAAAGTTAAAACTGACTTGTTCACTCTCGTAGAGCTACTAAACAGCGAGAAAGACAGCACGACAGCGAGAAAAGTGAGAGAAGCAATAAAAGCGGAGAGGTATAAGCTAACATGAACGGTGTCAAGAACAACCTTGACACTAATAATAATGTGTCAAGCTCCAACTTGACACATAGAAGAAGAACAACATATAGTGAGCACGGTGTCAACAACAAGATTGATGACGACACCGTAAAAAACAGTAGTGGTAATACATCTAATGTGTCAACTTTCAGCTTGACACCAGAAGAAGCAGCAGACATGGTTGATATATTAGCAGAATTAAAATATAATAAAAACAAGCTGAAGCTTGCTTATTTTCTTGTAAAAAACAGAAACTATATAAGCGTAACAGAGGCGGCGAAGCTATTAAAAGTGAAAAGACAGGCAATCCATCAAATGCTTGAGAATTCAGAGATATTTAACTACGCTGTTATAAAAACAAAATTTTCTGAAGGTTATAAAAGCAAAAAAATAACATTATCAGCATTCTGCGAAAAATATGCAGCAGTTATAGAAAAATTGGCAACGAAAAAACTAAGTCTCGAAGAAATTTTAAAAATTGAGAAATTTAAACCAGCGATACAAATGAAAGCTGAGAAATACTTTCAAAACAATGGAAAAGAGTTTGTAAAACGTGGTATAGAAATATACATTAATGAAGGTGAACGAGGGCTCAACAAATATTTACAGGGTCTTTCTACCAAGCCGTTTTGGACTCAAGAAAAAGTAACAGTTCTAAAAGAAATTATCATGGAAAAGATCAGAAAAAAAATGAATTCTACTTATTTTTTAATTAAAATGAAAATTTATGAAAAATTAGAAGGGGAGGAATAAAGAATGGAAAGAATAGTTAAATGCAAGCTTGACTGCTGCGATACCAGAGCTTTCGAGTGCGACGAGGAAAATTGCAAAACACAGATGCTGTGCTGCAAATGTCCAAGTGGAACACCTGAGTTACCAAAAGTAGAGTGTCCAAACTGCGGGGCTATTGCAGACATGGGCGAGCTTTTCGAAGTCGAGACATTCCCAGAAACGAGCTTACAAAAGATTTACAACAAAATAGCAGGAATAATAAACGATTTCATTTTATTTTTAAGGGACGTATTAAGTGGCGGAGTGTATTGCTCTAAATGGCCAAAAATCATAAACAAAATAACGGGAAGATCAAGGTTTAGAGTTCCCTACAAGATAGTTGATAAGCTACTGCCAACACTTCCATACTGGAGACTAAAATATTTTGATCATTTTATTTGGATCTGTAAAAAATGCGGAATGAAGTATTTAGACCCGGATCCTTATACTTTTCTAACTTTTGATTATAAAAAAGAGGAGTGTGTGGAAAATGAAGGCCGTTTGTGAAGGAAAATACCTACGGGGAGTATTTGAGGCGGTAGGAAAGATAGTGAACACAGCAATACTGAAAGCAAGCGAGGACGGCATGAAACTGAGAGCAATGAACTCAGAGCATACAATACTCGTTGACATGGAACTTGAAAAAAGTTTGTTCGAAGACTACGAAATAGAAGAAGACGAAAGCATAGGCATAGACATTAGCCAGCTGCTGAAGATACTGAAAAGAGCGAAAAAAGACGACAACATTACATTAGAAACAAGCAAAGAAACAATAAAAATAACAATTGACGGCACTGCAGAGAGGACGTTTGAGTTCCCAGCATTAGCAGACGTCGAAGAAGATGAAATAAAGTTCCCAGAGCTTAACTATGAAGCGGAAATATCCATTGAGGATCCAAGTGTCCTTAAGGAAATCATGAAAGACGTGGAGATAGTAGGCAACGCTGCTGTGCTTAAGGCAACAAAAGAGGAGTTTATAATACAAGCTCAAGGAAACGGATATGCATTCTCGAGCTACAAAGCGGCTCCCAGCAACATAAGCCTAAACCTTGATGAAGAGGCTGAAGAGGTAAAAAGTGCGTTCTCCGTCGAGCTCCTGAAGGATGTTCTGAGAGCGGACAAGTTCATATATAATGCTAAGGTCCATCTTGGCAACGACATCCCACTTAAGCTTGAGTATACAGGGCCGGGAATAAAGCTGACATACCTAATAGCCCCAAGAATCGAAAACGAATAATTTTTTATTATTTTTTATTTTTTAAGAGAAAAGAAAAAACGGGTGAATAAAAATGGATAAAAAAACATATTATCAGACCAGAAACAAAATATTTAATGTCATTTGGATATCAATAATCCCACCAAGGGGGTACAACAGAAGGAAGAAGATAGTAATTCTGCCGAGCGAGCTACATAAATTCGTTTTCTGTCCAAAACAATTTTTATTCGACAAAAAATTAAAGAGAAAACCGCCATTAAAGAGAAGGATTCTTATTCTTATAGGAAAGATAAAACATTATTTATATATAAAGAGAGGCTACAAGAAAGAGCACCTGCTCGAGGCCGAAATACCATGGCTTAACGCAGTGCTGATAGGCAAACCAGATGCTTTCAAAGTTAAAGATAATGTAATAATTCTGGAAGAACTAAAAAATAGGAATGGGCCACTTAATGGTGCATGGGATTCTGATGTAATTCAAGCATTAGCTTACGCATATCTTTTAAAAGAAAACTATGGCAAAAACGTTAAGATAACTATAATATATAAGAACAGAAAAGTCGAAGTTCCTTATAACGAGGCTCTTTTAAAGCTATGTTTAGCGGACTATGTAGCCGTAGCAATCGGAGCAAGCGTCCCCATAGCCAAGAAAAGCGGAAAGTGCAGATGGTGCCAATATCAAGCGGAGTGCAAATAATACAAATTTTTTTATTTAATTCTACCCCTATAGAATTGATATACTTGATCTTTTTCTAATAATGATACACAAACATTGTAGGAAAAACTATATAAAGCCTAAATAAAAACTAAATATTATGAGTAAATTAAGAGAGCTAAGAGAGGTATTTAATAAACCGAAGAATATACTAAAATTCATAATTTTTGGTATTTGGGTGCTTATTTCGTTAATCCCTACACTTGCAACTCTAAATAATTGGAGTTATATATCCGTTATGTTTCCCTATGTTATAGGGTACATGATATGGTTTTTAAGTCACAACTTATTAGGTCCCAATCGTTACTGGTGGTTATTATCATTTTTTTGGGTAGTTTCTTATGCTATACTATTTATATTTATAATTAGTAATATTGTGCTATCTAATCCTGTAGAATTCAGCAAGGGTCCACATTACCTTCCTCTCGCAATTCCTCTTGTCATTGCCATTACTGCTTTTCTTACTAACATTATCCACGAGGAAAAAATAAGCGAAAAAGAGATTTTAGAAGGACTTAAATATAGTGCCTATCCAGCGACATTAGCAGCTTTATCTGTGGGTCTTCATGCATTACTTGAAAATAAAGAGCTAACACGAATTGCAACAGTATTTTTTATAGTATCTTCTTTTTTTGTTTTAGTCTATTATTGGTATATAAATATTAAAGAAGAAAAAGATGATAGTCTCCTAACACTCTTAAGAATATTTTCTGTTGGATTCTTTTTTGGAGGTCTTGTTTCTCTACTATCTGCAATTATGCCAATATAAAGTCCTACAGCCCAAGCACCTTAGTAATATATGCTTCAAAACAAGCAGAGTGTTTAACTTTCTAGTCTTAATACTATACCAACAGAAACCAGAAAAACGCCCGTAATAAAAAGAAGTGCCGAAACGGATTTTACACCAGTCACCTTAGCATCAACAATAGGAGTGCTTACTTCTATCGTAGCCATAGGTGCAGCTTCATATCCAATCGAAGCAAACAATGATAATAACCCAAGGAGTATTAATATATTACCGAGTTTTTTATTACCCATATTTGATACTTATAAATGCTACATATATAAAAGTTGTGGTAGAAGATCCATCATATAGTTTTAAAGTCTTTAATTTTATCAAGGTTTCATGAAGCTTGACAAACTTGACGCCACTAAGGAAAAGCTTGACAACCTTGACGAGCTTGACGCTGTGACCGTGCCCAATCCCCGCTGCAAAATCTGCCGCTCGCCATATTTGCACGAGATAAACAGGATGCTTATTGAAGGCAAGCCATACAGCGAGATAATAGCCAAGTTCCCAGATCTCAATCTAAACAAGCAGAACATAAGCAACCATAAAAAACACTTTAATTTCATTAGACGAGGGATAGAAAAATATTACCAACAGCTTGAGGAGGGGGCTGACAAGATCGTTGACACTATAAAAATCCTCGACGATGTAATAATGAGGAGCTACGTTTTTTTAGCTGAAACGAACCCAAAAGAAAAGCCAAGAGTTTGGGAAGTTCTAACAAATGCAATATACAGGGCAGCAAGTTTAAAACATAAAATAATGGGAGACTATGATGAAGAAGAAGGTTTACTCGAAGAAATATTTGGAAAAGCTGAGGATATTGAAGAAAAATAAAGAATTGAAAGAAAAAATTAAAAAAGATCCAGTTATATTTTCAAAATTTCTTCTTAATTTTGACCCTCATGAAGCACAGCAACAAATAATGAGAGATACACACAAATTTATAACAGTAGTTGCAGGAAGAAAGTTTGGTAAAACAAAATGCATGGCAGCATATGCTTTATTTTACGCTTTAACAAATCCTAAGCATAGAATACTCGTCGTTGCACCAAGCTATTCCCAAGCGTCAATAATGTTTAGGGAAATGTATAATTTTATAAGAAGATCAATTATAAACAAATATGTGTCAAAAATACTAAAAACTCCGTTTCCACAGATATATTTCAAGAACGATGCTGAAATACATGCAAGATCAACACAAAATCCGGACCTACTGAGAGGTGAGGAAGCAAATCTAATAATAATGGATGAAGCTGCATATATTAAAGACGATGTAGTAACCAACGTTCTTGAGCCAATGCTACTTGTAACAAATGGCAGGTGGATAAAAATATCTACACCAGCTGGTCATAATCATTTTTATGATACCTTCCTTAAGGGACTAAGTGAAGAGTTCCCAGAATATTCAAGTTATCACTTCACATCAACGGCTAATCCTTATGTAAGCGAAGACTTTATTGAACTAAAAAAGAAAGAGCTTGGAGAAAATTCAATTGCTTTTAGAACAGAATATTTAGCTGAGTTCGTAGAGGATCATAATGCAGTTTTCAGATGGTCAGATATTCAGAAAAATGTTGCAGATATTGAGCTAATTGACGGGGCTGAGCATATAAGCCGCAGCTATGTTATAGGAGTTGATTTAGCTAAATATCAAGATTATACTGTTATCTGCGTTCTCGATGCAACTGAAAAGCCCTATCGCTTAGTTCATTTTGAGAGGTTTAACAGAAGACCTTACGCAGAGGTTATTGAGAGAGTTAAGGATCTACATCGCAGGTTCAACGGTGCCAAGGTTCTAATAGACAGCACTGGTGTAGGAGACCCTATCCTGGAGGAACTGCAAGCTTCTATAGGAGCCGAGGGATACGTATTTACGAGTAAGAGCAAGGTGCAACTTATTCAGAAATTACAAGCTGTTATGGAGAATGGGGAAATAAAATACCCGTATATCGAGCCGTTGGTCAAGGAACTACAATTTTTCGAATACCAATTGACGAGAACAGGCGTAAAAATGGAAGCAAGGCAAGGAATGCACGACGACTGTGTGATAGCACTTGCATTAGCCGTGTGGGCGGCGGAGCAGTATTCAGGCTCTGCGGGTGGGGAGATCTATCTTGGCTACTCATTTTTATAACATTTATAGCCCTCCCCACAGCATCCAGCACGCATCAGGTGTTAGACCCACATCTGCGTGCCGCTTTCACGGAGATGAGCTCAAATACAAGTTAACCATCAGCAGCAAATGCCTTCTAAGGCTCGTAAAGCCATACTCCAAGCTCTCGGTTATCACCTCCAGTTCTTTTGAATTATAAACATACGAATAAAGACTATAGGGCGAGTATTGCCTAAACTCTATTTCTTTTTTCAACTTCTCAAAATCAATTTTGCTTTTTGCTTTAAGGCTATATCTGCTAAAACTTTTGAACCTAACTCTTCTCGTGATCATGGCAGACAATCTATCGAACTTCTGCAGGGTTTTAAGCTCCTCATCCTCAATTTCATCATGATGGTGAACGCAGAGCCATCTTACCCTATCGTCCTTAATCTCGACATCAAAGTAAATTTTGCTCTGATGCTTAGGCGTAGAGACGAAATCATGAAGCAACATAGCTAAAACCATTCTTTCCTGAGCAGGAGAGAGCTTTGGCAAGCACCTCATTATTTTTATCTTTTTTCTTGGCTTTGGCGGAGCAACATTCTCCTCAACTTTAAGCCAGCGAACTCTACCCATACCTTCGCTTTGGAACCTTCCTAAAGAATCAAGTAACAAAACCTTCTCAGGCTCGTTTGTATAATACTCAACAATGCCGAAAAAAGCCTTAAAACTGCTTGGAAACATTCTAACATCCTTCTTTATCTTCCCGTAGAATCTTTCAACACCCTTAATTATAACGAGACCGTAATCATGTCCAAATCTTCTTTCCTTGGTAACAATAGGCGTTATAGTTTTGCCGACTACCTTAAACATTTAGAACCCTCACCTTCTCCTTATACTCGACCTTATAGCCGTCTATCGTTTTAACAAGCTTTCTGATCTCCTCAACCTCTTCAAGAACTATTTTCCTCAGCATAACTTTACCGTAGCCAGCATTGACCCCGCCGCCAAGCTCTTCTATATAAAGCAAAGATTCAAGAATGAAATTAAGTTCCTCATCGTTAAGCTTGGTCACATCAATGAAAAAAGTAAAGTCTCCGCTTATATATCCCTCCTTGAAGTCCTGTATTGGTTTCTTGTCGTAGCTTAGAGCAATTCTGTTTTCCGTTGCGATGTGCATTTTTACAATAGGAATATCTGACCTATACTCCGCATGCTTTATATTTGCTATCGGGGGACTCCATACTCTTATTTTGCTTGGAACATGCATAGAGCCAAATATTTTATGAATTATGCACTCGTTTAGCGGATAGCAGCTTCCAAGCGGATGGAATCCCTCAGGTATAAGCTTGTTTCCGTGCTTATCCTCTTCTTTGTCAGATGTATGGCAGACCTCTATACCCTTGGCTCTGGCACATCTCATAGCTGCATGCCTTAGCAAGCCCTTGAGCCCCTTGATGTAGTAAGCTTCCGCCTTGTGCTCCTTACCGTTGTTCGTGTAGGGAACCGGAGCAAGCTTAAGCAAAACCTTAGATTTTTGAACCGTTCCGTTGCTCGGCTTTGCTATGGGAGTATAGGCTTCAACTCTTATTCTTTTATATTTCTTCTTTATCTCAAACATGTTTATCCCTCTCAGGCGTTATAGTCATTGCAACCTCATTCTCATCTTCCATAAGTTCCGAAAACTTCATCGTGAAGAGAACTTTTAATTTTACGTTTGAAATAAATTTCTTCTTTGCGAGGTCTTTAACTGCGGTTATTATGACTATATTCTCTCCACAGCACGGGCATTTGGTTTTTGTCGCTTGTATCATTCTGCTCTTTATGGCTTCGTGAAAAATCTTAAGATATTCTTCCATTTTCACCACCCGTAGAAAGCCTTAACTTCTTCCTCAAGTTCTTTATCAACGTTTTCGGTAAGGCTCTTTTTATCCCCGTCTCTTAAACTTCTGAAAAGAACAAAGAGGATGTGTTTGCAGATTGTTTTTCTGAACTTATGATCTTCGCAAGAGCACCAGAAGTATTTGTTTTCAGTATCAATCCTTACCTCATATTTTTTCTTCTTTTCTTTGTTTTCAACGACTGCCCAAACAATCTCCTCGGCTCTTATCATCTCTTTTATCTTTAGCTTGTTGTTAACAGCTCTTATGGCTCTTTCCGCATCTATCTCCAATCCTATAGCTCTTAGCCAATCCACAACTCCCCAAATCTCCCTCACAAGCTTCTTATAAACCTTGAAGGTTGCAACCACACGAGCCATCTTGACCACCAACCACTTTCATTGACCGTCATTATAATAAATGACCTTCACAATTGAAAATAAATTTGTAACGAAAGATTTAAATATAATTATCAATACATGTATATACATGACCGAAAAGTTTGAATTTGAACTTAAGGGACAAATTGAAGAAATCTTTAAAAAAAAGATTTGGAAAAGCGGTGGAGCTAAAACACCCTCAATAACAATACCTAAAAAGTATCTTGAAGGAAAAGAAGAAGTCCAATTAATAATAGTAAAAAAGCCTGATGGCAATTATGCAATTGTGATTCAATAACATGATTATAAAAATATTTTATAATGATATTTTTATTTTACATAAATGCCTGTTATATATCTCAGCCTATCTCATCCGATAAACAAAATTACTATAAAAAACTTATTTTTAAAGTCTATCAGATACTGATTTTTTCATGAGAATTATAAAGAAAATAGTTCAAAATTTTACAAGAAAACAAGCAAAGTACGAGGCGGAGAAGGTTGAGATTTTTCCATTCAGCAACTTGGACAACAGCATAGCCTTCAGCTCAGGGGTTTTAGCAAACTACAGCGATTACGAGAGGCTTTATTTTACCAGCGTTGATGCAGCAACTGCGATTGATCTCATAGCCCATTATGCGATCACGGAGATCAGCTTTAGCGGTGACGAGAAAGACGTTGAAATAGCAGAAGAATTTGCTAAACGTGTTAATTTGAGATCAAGGCTTATCAATGATGTGCGAATGATGCTGATTTATGGAAATAGCTACGAATACATAGCAAACGACGAAAATGGAGAAATAGTGTTGCAGAACCTGAACCCAAAAATGGTTACAATTAAGGTTGACAAATACGGCGAGATCCAAGCTTACAGATACCAGCCGAGCAAGGGCGTTGATCTGCCACCAGAGCGAATCATGCACTTCGCCTATGGAAGGCTTGGCAATTCACCTTACGGCTATTCGTTGGTGCACCAAGTATATGGCGACATAGTCCTTAAGCAGGCGATAGAAAAAGTTCTTGCGTATATTGCACACAGAATGAGCCACCCGCTTTTGCATGCTCGAGTGAAGAATCCTCAAAAGATCAAAGATGTCGCAAATCTGCTTGCAAGCAGAATAAAAGACAACAGTTCAAGTGTAGAAAAAATCCAAATTTTAAACGAAATAGTGACCGATGAGGGAGTAGAGCTTCAGGTTCTCAACCCACAGTTAGATATCAGCGGAATTGTCAGAGCTTTAGAATATCTGCAGAACAAAGTTGACAAGGCTCTCAAGGTTCCCCGAATATTTTACGGTGAGCCTGAGGGAAGCAATAGGGCAAGCTCCTACAACCAGATCAGAATTTTTAGATTGTTTTTGGATTCATTAAGGGCTATTGTGAAAGAAGAAATGGAAAAGAAGCTTTTCCCAGCTTTGAACATAGATGTAGAGATAGAATTTGAAGAGATTACAACAGAGGAAGAGATGGCATGGGCTGACATCGCAGCGAAATTATACGAAGCAGGCATAGTGGCCACGGACGAAGCAAGAGAAATGATTGGTCTTCCACCGAGAGAAGAGGCTGAAGAATGACAGATCCAACGAGAACAAAAATCTTAAGAGAGGAATTTGCTTCACTGCTCAAAAAACTTCCAGAAAAAGCTAAGAAAAGAGTCAAAGAGATCATAGAAACAGCATATAAAATTGATGAGGATCTTATAGAGGAAATAAAAAAAGTTATAGAAGAAGAGATGGGACCAGAAGCAGCAGAGAAAATTATAAACAAATATACAGATATATTTTGGCAGCGAGGGGCGAGTTTTGCATCAAGACAACTAAAAAAGTTTGGAATTGAAATAATTATACCAACACACCTAACGATTCTTGATGAAGAAACTATAAACCAACTGAAAAATTTGCAGTTAGAACTTGTCAGGGGATTAAGCGAAGAAACAAAGAAAAAAGTTGTTTTTCATATACGTGAGGGGCTTCTTAGAGGGGAATCAATACAGCAGATCACAAAGAGGATTACAGAGGTTCTTGGAGACGATGCGAAGAAAAGAGCGGAAAAAATAGCACGAACAGAAGCAACAAGAGTGTTTAACAAAGCTGCAGAAAGCAGATACAGCAAGGCAGGTATAAAATACTGGAGATGGCTTGCAGCGAAAGACGAGCGTTCGTGCAGCATCTGCGGATCAAGGCACGGGAAGATATTTAAAATTGGTGATCCAACACCACCTGCACATCCAAACTGCAGGTGCACAATGGTTCCCATCTTAAGCCTAAAGAGTAAAGAGGCGAGGATTTCTATCAAAAGAGAATCCAAGGAAATAGCTTTGCAACACTATGCAAGAGTTGTATCAAAAATACCTACGGGTAAGTTTGTTCCTGATGAGGAAAACATTAGAAAAGTTGCTCAAGCACTTAGGAGAGATGAGAGATTTAAACAGCTTGCCGAAATGTTGGAAATAGACGCTAAAGAATTCGCTAAAAGATATGCACAAGAAGCTTTGCAAATATTGAGGGAGAACTTCACAAAACATGGTATTGATCGAGCCGTTGAACTCGAAAAGCATGGCATTGTGGTCGTGAACATTTTGAGGCTAAAGAAAAGAGGGAAGCGATACATCAGCAAAAGAGGACAAGTGAACGTTCTCGCAAAAATTGGAGGTAAACATGATCCAAAATATATAAGAATTGTGCTTGATGAAAATGATAAAATAATTACTGTTCATAGAATAAGTAAAAGAAAATATGAGAAATATAAGGAGAGGTGGAAAGAAGTTGAAACTAAAAGTTCGAAAAAACGAGTTCAAAAGATCTGGATTAAAAGAAGGCTTATATTTTATTGAAATAGATGAAGATATGGATGAGCTCAGAATAGTAGAAAAATCTGATATTCCAATTAGATTTTACTCTGAAAACGGAAAGATATTTGCTGATGTGCCTGATGATATTGCAGAGAAGCATAAACTTTTGGATGGAGAAGAACTTGAGATTATAAGCCCTAAAGATTCTGGCTGGAAATATATTGCTATGTATATTATTTGATTTTTAAAGTCTAACAGTTGGCTCTTTTTCATGGAAATGCTATTGAAGAACTTAGAGCTTAATGAGAATAAGAACGTTTTCGTAGAGGGATATGCATCTGCAAACGTGAAAGATCTGGACGGGGACATCATAACAGAGGAAGCACTGCAGCAGGCGGCTAAGGAACTCACACAGGAGCCGTATAACAAGGTCTTCATAAACCACGATATCAGGGATATCCCGATAGGCAAGATTGTTGCTGCAGAAGTTAGGGACGGCAAGCTATGGGTTAGGCTGATGCTAAACAAAGCACACCCACAGTTTGAAACCATTTATAACAGCCTAAAAGACGGTTTTTTGGATGCTTTTTCTATTGGATTCAGAGTTCTTGAACGCAGAGGAAACAAGATAACCCGTTTAAAAATTTTAGAGGTGTCTATAGTGGGAGTTCCCGCAAATCCAGAAGCGGTTGTTGAAAACGTGTATGAGAAGGGAGCAAAGCTCATTGAAGAAATGGAAACTAAGGGCGTAGTTCCTGGACACCCGTTCAAGTATGGCAAGGATGAGCAGTCAGCATGGAAGAAGCCAACGTTAAGAGATTTCACAAACAAAAGCTGGGATGAATTAAGTGACGAGGAAAAACGCAGAATAGCAGGACATTTTGCTTGGAGCCCAAAGATGCCGCCAGAACGTTTCAGCGATCTCAAGCTCCCGCATCACGATCCCAAGACTCATAACGTAGTTTGGAGAGGAGTAGTAGCAGCGATGGCAGCATTGTTCGGTGCTCGTGGAGGCGTTGACATTCCAAGCGAGGATCGCAAAAAAGTATACAATCACTTGGCAAAGCACTACAGAGAATTCGACAGAGAGCCACCAGAGTTCAAAACACTTGAAGAGTTTGCAAGAGAATTCCTTGAGCCTGATTTTGAAGATTTAAAAAGTCCAGAGCCTCAGGAAGAAGCAGGTGATAGCATGACTGAAGAGCTTGAACGTCTGAAAAAAGAAAATGAAGAGCTTAGAAGAAAAGTGGCAGAATACGAGCAAAGAGAAAAAGAGAGATTAATAGATAAAGTGATTTTCGCAGAAACAAAGCTATACGGCAAAATAGACAAAGAAAAGAGAACTGAAGAGCTTAAAAACAAGACTGTCGTTGAGCTTAAGGATCTGTATCTCGATGTTCTTGAAAAACTTGCAGAAAAGCAGGAAAAACAGGTTACAGGCAAGGTCGAGGTTCCTCTCGAAGATTCAGAATACATTGAAACAAAATGGGGTAAAGCAGACAAGAAAACCCTCGAAGAGCTTAGAAAAATGGTCGGTCTAACAGGTGATTAAAATGGTTCTTGAATATATAGAAGGTAAGGCTATACCCATGAAAGCTGCCCAAGCCATAACGGCTGGGCAGGTGGTGGAGCTTACAGGCGACGAGCAGGTTGCACCTACCGCAGGGGCTTCAGCTAAAGTGCTCGGTGTAGCATTAATGGATGCTCAGGCTGGCGAGAAAGTAACTGTGATCACCGAAGGTGTCGTAGAGGTAACAGCTGCAGGTGCTATAGCTGCAGGAGATAAAGTCGTTGCAGCTGCAAACGGACAGGTAGCTAAGTATACGCCATACGACGTTCCTACAACATTTGCAGATACAGACGTGGAAGCTGCGGTTGCAGAGGCACAGAAAGTCATAGGCATTGCCTTAACAAGTGCCACGGCAAGCGGAGATAAAATAAAAATAAAGCTTCAGTTGTGAGGTGGTGAGAAATGCCCGTTATAACCTCTCAGATTTTACCCGCAGAAGTTTTGCAGGTAATAAGCGAGGTAATAATACAGGAAGCGGAGAACAGGAGGGTGGGCAGAAACATCGCCACAGTCGAGAAGATAGACAGCGGAGCACAGGTCTACAAATACAGAAAGTTCACAGGATTTAGCAAAGTTGATGTTATACCAGAGGGATCCGAGTTCCCATTAGAGGGTGTGCAGTTCGAAGAGGCAAGCGTAGAAATACAGAAGATAGGTAAGGCTTTTGCCGTGACAAGAGAGGAGAACCTTGCAAACAAGATAGTAAGCATCGCTCAGCTTGCTAAGGATGCTGCAAGAGTAGTGGCTCTCAAGGAAGACGAGCTTATAATAAATGCATTGATACAGGATGCCGGTGCTACTGTAACAGCTGCTGCTCCATGGAGCGGAACGGGAGATCCATACGACGACGTAAGTGCAGCTATGGCCAAGCTTGAGGAGTATGCATATACCCCAAACGCCCTCGTGCTGCATCCAAACGAAGCTGCTGATCTAAGAAGGATAGATGCCGATGCAAAGTCCACATACAACGATCTCATCAAGGGCTTGGGAATTAAAATATACGTATCGCCAAAAGTTCCAACAGGCACAGGTATACTGCTTGATGCAAAGCAGGCTGCTGTGCTCGCAGTTGCAGAGGATATAACAGTTGAAGGTCCAACATATGACCAGAAGACCCAGACATACTTGGTCAACGTCTTCGAGAGGATCGGTGCAGCGGTCTGGAGACCAAACGCAGTGGTCAAGCTCAGCGGAATCTAACTCTTATTTTTCAGGTGGTGGCAATGATCAAAGTAAAAAACATGAGTAAAAGCAGAATCTGGATAGGAGACAGAGTTATAAAACCAAACGAAGTTGCAGAGATTGCGAAAGAGGAGCTTGAATACAGCGGTGTCAAAGCTCTCATAAAATCAGGGGAATTGAAAATAATCAAAGAAAAAGAAGAAAAGAAAAAGCAAGAGAAAAAGAAATAATTTTTATTTTTTAAAGTGATGAACAATGAACCCAGAAGAACTTTTGCCAAGGATTGCAAGGATTGACGAAAGAACAAAACTAATTTTGCAGAGGCTCGACAAGATAAATGGAAAAATAGAGGATCATGAAAAGCGAATCGAAAGCTTAGAGAAAGAACAAGAGAAGCATAAAAGCTATTTCAAAATGATCGGTGCTGTCTTAGGTTCAGCACTAACAGCGATTGTAGGGGTAATTTTCGGTAAGTAGCCATGATCACGGTTAGCGACGTTAGAAATGCACTTGGCAAAGCATATGAAACGTATCCAAGCGATACAGTTATACAAAACTATATTGATCAGCGAACAAAAGAGCTCAAGGAACTCATAGGGCTTGAGGATCTCGCACAGGCTCCTTATCAGCAGCTACTTAAAAAGTGGCTGCTGAACAAGGTTTGCATAGACGTTCTACGCTATGATCTTTTGGGAACGGATTCGGCAGACGCTTTGGAATATACAATCGGGGATCTCAGAGAAAGCAAGAGCGAAAATATAAAACTAAAGTTACAATGGATCGAAATCTTGGAAGAGACCGCTAACAAGGCCATTGAAGAATACTTCGCAAGAACGATCAACTACGAGGCAGTATCACCTTAACTTTGTAAGTTTTATAAACTTTTCAAAACCAAAATAAAAACAATGAAAGAATACAGAAGCTTAAAAGTTTTAAAGATGTTGAAAAATCTCGTTGAAGAAAAGTTAAGTGATTATGTTACAGTTGAACAACAGGGTCTCATTCTTGTTATCAAGCCAATTAACATTGATGAACTTAAGGATAAAATAGCAAAACAGCTTGAGGAGGAACTAAATGCCTTCACAAGAGGAAGTTCACAGAGCAATTAACGAACTTGGCGGTTTTGCAGATTTTAATGATTTAAAAGAGTATTTTGGCATGGAACATCTGAAGGGAAATAGTTGTCTGCCTCAGAGAATCAGAGCTTTAGAGAGAGATGGTAAAATTACGAGGTTGAGGCTTGGCAACAAAAGTATTTTCATAAGTCTTGATTTCTCTTGTTCGAGAGAAGAAGCAATTAAAATTTTAAAAGAGTTTGGAATACTGAAGGAACAAAAGAAAGAACAAAGAAAAAGAGGAAGACCACGAGGAACTTACGTTTACAATGATGAAATGATCTACAAGATTATGGATTTTATTAGAGAAAAGAAAGTTGTAACAAGATGGCAAATAAGAAAACATTTGAAGATTAATGATAAAACCGTAAATAAATATCTGAATAAACTTCTTTCTGATGGTGCGATTTTTAAGATTAATTCTGGTGGGTGGGAGCTTTACACGATATTTAATCTCTAAGACTTGCCTGATTCTTTGTCAATATATTTCAAAATTTTAATTTTTGAAATATATTGACAAACTCTAAAGCCTATAGAAACTTTCATACAGAATTCTGGAGTAAAGTTTTATCGCATTTAAATAGTTATACTTATTACGAAAATTGAGTTTCTTATAAGCTTCACAGTTTTTTAAATCCTGATCGATATCTTTTAGACGATTAGTAATTATACTAAATGCTATATTTCTAACTGAGAAATCTATACCCAACTTCATAAAACGTTCAGAAATTTTATTTACCAAGTACTGCAACATTCTCAGGAATGTTTTTAATGTGTTCTGTCGTATTCCCTTAAAATCATCAAAACTCTTTCTGTAAAGTAGTATCAATTTTGCATAGTAAAGTGTATTTGCTATATCATAGCTTTTTCTTTCGTTTTTCAGTTGTTCATAAGCTATGTGCTGATAATCATAAAGTTCAGTTTTCTCTAAATACTCTGCAATTTTATCATCATTTTTTAATGCATAGGGTCTCAAACTTCTTGTTTCAGTGCCATTCCACCCATACTTATATTCATATATGTCTTCCTGTAAAACTTCCAACATTTCTCTGAGAATTTTTGTCTGAATACCTCGCATGGTTGCTCACCTATTGAAATATATTGACAGTTCATCAGGTAAACAATTGTTGAAATATATTGACAACATTGCAGCGATAACATTACAATTTCTGGTGCGGTTTCCGCACCGAAAATTCTTTCAGCTTTTTAAAGTCTATTGGCTGGTCTCATTCTCGGTGATGCAAAATGTTGGAATACTATGCTCTGGGAGCTACGGTCCTATCAGCGGCGTTAATTTGGGCGACGAGGAAGTATGGTAAGCAGATCGAAATGTTCAGAAAGAAGATCAGAACGGCTAAGGAATTGCTTGAAGAGATAGAGAAAGCAATGAAAGACAACAAAATAACAGAAGAAGAGCTTAGAGATATTGTAAGACAAACAAAGAAACTTTTGAGTGATGATAGATGAGCTTTGCGAAGATCCTTGAAAAACACGGAGTTAATGTAACGCTAAAAAAAGTGATAAGCGTAGAAGAAGACGAAATATATGGAACTGTTGACGAAACTTATCAAGATACAACTATAAAAGCGATTGTTCAGGATTTGAAAGAAGAAATTAAGCTTGAGAGGCAGGGACAAGTTATAACAGCGGAAGCGGTTGCATACGTATCGCCAGACGAGCAGATCAGCGAGCAGGATTACATATTATATAATAACGTATTATATGCTATCGCAAGGATCAGTTACACGGGAGCTTACAAAAAGCTGTTTTTGTATAGGGTAGAATGATCGAAATAAAAATTCTGAATGCAAATGAAGTTGAAAGAGCGATAGAAAAGTATGGTGCAGAAGCTTTAACAAAAATAGAACTGACACTGAAACAGGCTGGAGCACTCGTTGAAGGAGTTGCAAAACTCAATATACAGAGAGGTCGTCCAGAGTGGCCGCCATTAAAACCGGAAACCATCAAGCGAAAGAAGAGCATTAAGCCATTAATAGACACTGGAACCCTGCTCAACAGCATCACACATAAAATTGAAGGGAATGCTTGCCTTGTCGGGCCGTTTGGTGTTAAGTATGCAGTTTATCAAGAGTTTGGAACTTCACGTATCCCAGCAAGACCATTCTTAAGACCAGCGTTGCTTGAAAACGAAGAAAAAATAAAAGCATTATTTAAGCAAGCTCTCAAACTCTAATTTTTTGTTGAGCTTTTTAAAGTCTAATGCTTCGCTTTTTTCTCAAGGCCCTAAGTGAGGGCCGAGGAGAGATTTATCATGATAAGAGAAGTGCTTGAAAGCTTGGTAAGGCTACTTAGGGATAACATAGCTGATCCTGATCAAGACAGAGCAAATGCTGGCAAAAACTTTATTTTTCCCGGTTGGGTTAGAGAAGATGCCAAAATGCCTCGTATTAGCATAATTTCTGTCGGCACAACTGAGCAAGAAAGAACGCTTGAAGGTTATTCGCTTTTTGCAATGCAGTATCAAATAGACGTCTGGGTAGATACAAAACGTAGCTTTACGATTAACAATGAAAAATACAGCGGTGCAAAGCTTCGTGACTATTTAGCTGATCAGGTAATTAAGGTTTTGAGAAAAAATCGCAATTTTATGGAGAACGTAGTTGATGTGGAAATTAGAAACGTTCAGGATTTTGAGGAGCGGGAATTTAATCTTTTACGCAAATCTATCACGATCACGGTAAAATATCTGGAGGTTAGCTGAAAATGGCTGAAATAGCTTATGAAAAGATGTTGAAAGAAGATTTGATTAGATTATGCTACGAAAAAGATGAACAGATAGCAAGTTTACAAGCACAGGTTAACGAGAAGGACGAGCAGATAGCGAGCCTGCAGGCACAATTGCAGGAATACAGCACTGTGAAGCAGGAACTTGAAAACATGAAAACGCTTGTAAATACACTATTTTCAAAAGAAGAGATTAAATTTAGGTTAAATGAGAAAATAAGTATTTTAGAAGAGCAAAAACAGAACATCAAGCAGAGGATAAAAGAAATACAGAATACCATAAATTTAACAGATTCTGAAAAAACAAAGCTGGTAGCTGGTTATAATAAGCAAATAGCACAGATAGATGACGAAATAACAAAACTCAGGATTATTTTAGATTTATATTATTCGGAAGGGGTGAAACTGCATGACTGCACTTATAGGAAATCAGGTTTTGGAGTATGTTGAGGAAGCGAGCGAAGGACAGACGCCAGCAGATCCAGCGATGCAGTGGATAGGCATACTTAACAATGTAAGCTTGAAGCTGCCGCAGAAATACACAACATCCCGCTATCTTGCCGACAATGCAAGCACAAACAAGCTCGGAGCTTTAATAAACGTAAAGCACAGCGAAGAGATAGAACTTAGTTTCACGGTGGAGCTACAGAGTCTCGATTTTTGGGCGAAATATTGTTTGGGAAGTGCAACAGGAACGGCAGACAACCTACCAAGCCTATCGTTTGGCATAATCGTTGACGTGGCAGGAACTAAGCATTACGCACTTGTGAAGGGTGCAAAGTGCAAAGAGGCTAAAATTTCGATAGAAGAAGATGGCACACTGAAACTTGAAGCTACATTTAGGGCTATGGACTTTACAGGCTTCAGCACAACGGACTACATAGGTTTAGGTTCACATGCAACGGCTAATACAGCACCGCCGTTGAAGTGGAAAGATATTAGCGGTGTGCAATGGGGAGCAGCCCCTATGGATAATTACGGTTGCTACGTCAAGGGTATAAGCATAAACGTGAGCTACGATCTTAAGGAAGTTAAGGACGTCGGAGCTACCACGAGCACAGGCATAGTAACTATAGTTCCCGTTAAGAGGGAAATCAAGGTTGGATTAGTAGCAGATTTCCTAAACGTGGACATGGTAAGCAATGTAAGGAATGGAAGCAAAGCGGATCTCGCTATTACAGTTGGAGCACAGACTATAACAGTCAAAGACGTTATCTTCCCAGAGGTTGATTTTGAATTGAAACCAGATGATCTCATAGAATACGAGTTTGAATCTCTTGAATGCACAGGAATAGCAATCGCATAACGGTGATTCGGTATGAAAATAAAGTATCGCAAGGATCCGCTTCATAAAGATGTCAAAAAAGTAAGAAAACTACAGAAGCAGATATTTTTCAAAGTTTTAAACCTAAGCGAAATCAGCAAAGAAGACAAGAATAAGAGCGTAGAGGAGTTTATCGCTGAGAAGTTAGCCAAAAATCCTGAGAAATTAGCAGAGTTACAGGATGAGCTTGAGGAGTTCAACTACATTGCAACGATAATTCTTGCTACAGGGCTTGAACCTGAAGAGATTGAAAAGCTCAGTGAGGAGCAGTTCTGGGAGGTTTACGAGAAAAGCAAGGAGGCTTTAGGAGGTAAAACTGCTGAGGATTTTTTAAGTCGCTACACAAACGTTACTTCGTTGATGCAGGCGAAAACAAGCTTAGAATCGCCGACCTTATCGAGCCAGATGGAAGAGAATTCACCAGATCAGTTAAAAGAGCCCTCAAGGGTAAAGAAGTAAGGAACGAGTGGCTGGAAGAGTATGCTTTGTGCAAAGAATTCGGGTGGACCTATGAACAACTGCAAAATACGCCTGAGGAAGTTGTCATTGCGTTTTCAAGGATCATGAGCATAAAAGCGAGATATGAAGAATTAGAGATGAAAAAACTTGAGAAGGAGGTTAAAAAATGAAAATCGGAAGGGTTGAAATCCCTGCAATCACTAAAATTGAAAAGAAACCTCTCAAGGGCGGAGTATATGAAATTAGCATAGATGGAGTATGCTTTAAGAATTCTACATTTAAAGATGAGCTTGACGTTCAGATAGAGAATATTCACAGTTTAAAGAGCGATGACTTGAGCGAGCCGAAGCTTATTCATGCGGTAGGTGTGAAATCACCTATAATCGTTGACAGTAAAGCTGGTTATAACTTCATTGACTATGCAGGTCTGAGAGGCTTCATTGCTGTTAAAGAAATAAACGAGAATAAAGACGCTGAGAGGCTTAATATTAGGGAAGTAAGCATATCAGGGTTCTATATGCCTGATACGATTTACAAGCGAGCTTTAAAGCTCAGCATCACAGACCTTCAAAACGACTGGGGCATAACAGGGAGAACTCTCGTAGCTCTTCCGCCAAACAGCAAGAATATAGGAGGGGCAACTGAGCTATACACGATTGACAGCGAGGACGGGCAGATAGGCATATACGAGGCAAGCGGAGATGAGGTGGCTTTTGACTGCGAATTGAGCGATGAAGAGCTCGGGGCGGTGACGGTGTGGGATACCAACAGCACTACAGCGCCTACAGAGACCGATTTAGCTAATAAATCAACAGGTGGAGTAGCATGGAGCAAAGTGTTAAACAAGGAGCATGATTTCGGGGATAATTGGATAGTAATAGAAAATGGATTAATAGCTATAGCAATAAAAGATAACACACCAGAGGCTAAAGTGTTTTACTATAATACTGGGTGGAAAGAGTTAGGAGTTCTTACACTTAGATTTCCAAATTGGGGATTTATAGATAGGGTAAGAATAACGTATATTAGCCCAGATATAGTAAAAATGAAAGTGTTCTTCACAGGAGATGCAGTAAATAACCCAGATGAATATGAGACAACAATTATAAGCATATTTAGAGGAAAGAGTATCATAAATATAGAAACAATAGATAGAAATCCAGATAATGATTATTCAGTATGTCTTACAGTTTATGGAGATTTCTTTGTTTCAGATACTTATGTGAAGGATAGAACACTATTTCCATCTATATATACGGATGGAACAAACCAATATGCTATTCAATTTAAAAAGAACAGCGATTTTATAGCATTAATATATAATACTAAGCAGAGACTACTAAACGTTTCTTTTGGATTAAGAGTTGGAATTCCAAACATGAAATACTATGGTTTTGCTATAATTCCGTTTGATACAACTAAATTATTTGCAGAAGCTGAGAATGGAACAATAAGTGGTGATACTACAAATGTTTTCGTAGATTCTGATGTAGATGCAAGCAACGGACAGGCAGTTAAATTTCAGCCCGTAACAGCTAATAGCTATATAGTAATAGCAAATATGACAGGACTACCAGCTGGCAAGTATAGAATCTTCTATAGAATAAAAGTTGATGATAATACTGATACCAACTATGTAGTAAGAATATATACAGTTAACGTTGATACAGGAGAATATCCTAACAGCACAATACTAACGGGAACAGATTTTACGAGTGCTAATACGTATGAGTATAAGTATTTTGACATAGATTATGATGGAGTTAGCAATATAAGCATAAGAGCAAGCAGAGCAACCACATACAGCTCTACAACAAGTGCGTGGATAGATTATGTGCTCATAGTTCCAATCACCAACGGCAAAAACTTCCCGCAAGACATAGCACATGATGCAATGAGGCTTGTGGAACCGAGAAGAGTTTTAAAAGTGAGATAATTTTATTTATTTGTTTTTGTTTAAGTGTAAAATGTTGCAACACTATTACTATTATCTATTGTAACGCTTATAGCTATTGTTTTGAAGTAATTTTTATTTAATTTCGATTATAATTTTAATTCTTTCTTTCTTCGAATCCAAGATGTAATAATCTTCGGGTATAAACTTCCAGCCATCAGGAATTCTCTCTTTTATTTTATTAGCACTATTTTCTTCTTTCTGTGCTTCGCTTAATTTACGTTCATGTTCTAACAATAAACTACCCCAATTTTTACACGAACCCGTAATTCTGCAATTTTGTATGTATAAATACCAATATGCTTCTTTATACTTTCTGCAAGCCCATTTCATTTTGTTTGTCCATTCTCTTAGCTTTCTTAAGTTTTCTTTGTCAATGCTTCCCAAATATCTACCTTCCTCGCTTAGAATACTGTTCAAACGCTTCTCGGCTGATGAGAAATGCTCTTCGCATTTCCTTGCATCATAATATATATCATATACACTTTCGTTGACGATCCTTATTCTTGGTCTAAATGCGTTGTAACTTTTTAGGGCATTGTCAATATCTTCTTTCGCATACATGTATTTATAAACTGCTTTCTCTGAAATTAATAAACAATTTCTTAAAAATGGTGGTTCCTCGTATAATAACCATTCATTACCTTCTTTTTTAAGAGTGTAGTGTCTTTTTATCAACAACTTCGGAGATTCGAGTTTAAAATAAACTTCTGCAGTATTATCCTTCACTTTCGTTTTAATTATCTCAACGTCAAAGCCTTCTTCCTCAGATAAAAGAAGCTCAGCGTTTCTTTCTATTATTCTGTCTGCTGTCCAGTCAAGCCCTCTTTCCTCTCTACATTTTTCTTCTATACGGTTTTTTATATCTTTATGGACGTATTTCGGAACTTCATTAAAATCTTTATACGCTATAGCGTCGAAAAATGCTTTTATTGTTTTTGCTGGTTCTGGAGAGTTTTCTTTACTTTTATTTCTGCTTGAATTTTGTTTACTTAAATTCTGTTGAACGTTTTTCTGTTCTTCAATTTCTTTTGTTTTATTTTCTACTTTGGCTGGTTTAGGAACTTCAATTTTTTCTTCCTGTTTAGTTATATTTTGTTTTTCGAGCTCTTTTACTTGTAGTTGTTGTTCTTCTTGTATTTTTTGAACCTGCTCACATCCTGTTAACAATATTACTAAAAGCATGAAAACCATAAGTTTGTGCTTCATTGTTATATTATCTTCTTTCTCATCATTTTTAAAGTCTTCGTTTTAAAGCAAAAAATATGCCAACCGTAGAGGAACTAATCGTAAAAATAAAAGCTGATGTGGCGAGTTTACAAGCTGGTTTAGTCAAAGCTCGTGAAATGCTCAGCGATTTCACAGATAAGGTTGAAAAACTAAGCAAAAGCATGCGAAGCATGGCACTAAAAATGATGGCTGTAGGCGGGGCAGTTTCAGCAGGATTCGGTTTAGCAATCAAGGAAGGAATGGAACTCGAGCAACAAATGGCATACGTAGCAAAAACGACGGGTTTAGCAGGAGAACAGCTTATAGAGCTTAGAGATAGCTTGCTCGCATTGAGCACACAGATGCCTACATCAGTTGAAGAACTCGCACAGATAGCACAGATAGCAGGTCAGCTTGGTATACAGGGTAGAGCAGCAATCCTCGAGTTCACGAAAACAGTTGCACAGATGAGCGTAGCTTTTGATATGACTGCTGAAGATGCTACAATAAACATGGCAAAAATTGCAGGTGCTTTTGCATTGCCCATTAAACAAGTTAAAAATCTCGCAAGCGCTATAAACGTTTTGGGTAATACAACAGCAGCTGCAGAGAGAGAAATTTTAAACGCTCTAAGAAGGTTTGCAGGTGTAGCCTCTCAGTTTAATATAACGGCTGACTCAGCTTCTGCACTTGTTGCAACGTTAATTGCCCTTGGTGAAGAGCCAGAAAGAGCTGGCTATCGCTTGTCATCAGCTATTCTCGATCTCACGGACAATTTAGATAAACTTGCACTACAAATGAGGACAACTGTTGAGGAACTTAAGAAACGTTTAGATATGGGTGATGCTTTAGGGGTCCTTCTCGACTATTTGAACTACTTGAGACGTATACCAAGCGAAACAGAAAGAGCGGCACTGGCACAGGAAGTATTTTCAGCAGATGCATACAGGGCAGTAGCTAAGCTTATAACAGCTTACGACACTCTTCAAGTAAACTTAAAAAATGCTCAGCAAGGCTTTATAGAAGGAACAGCACTTGCGAAGGAGTATGAGAACGCAACAGCAACGTTGGCGGCACAATTCCAGAGATTAAAGAATGCTATGAAGCTAATAATGATTAAGGTTTTTGATAAAATAAAACCTGATTTGGACAATTTTGTAACAAGTATCGAGAGAGCGCTTCCACAGATTTACGCTTTTGCGATAGTATTTGCTAAAACGCTAATTCCAACGTTAAAGCAGTTTGGTCAGGCTTTATTATCACTTATGAAGTGGTTCATGAACTTGTCTCCGGCTCAGAGAGAGGCATTAATAAAGTTTACTGCGATAGGCACGGCTGTAACCATGCTTTTAGGACCGTTGCTACTATTAGCATCGTTTACACTTCCGCTTTTAGCGAAAAGCTTTAAAATGGTTGCTGGAGCTGCATTGTTCAGCACAAGGGCATTGTTAGCTTTCAGAAGCGGTGCGATATCGGCGAGAATGGTGAGCATAGCAACAGCTATAAGTTTAGCAAGACTCAGAGCAGCTTTATTTGCAGTTTCAAGGGTAGCAGGAGTTATAGGTCTAATAACAGGTGCTTTGTGGGCTATAAACAAGGGCGTTGAGAAATTTACAGGTAAGGCACTAACAACAAGAATAATGGAGAGGATCGAAGGAACATGGTTCGGCAAAGCAATATCGAGCTTAAAAGAAAAACTTGGATTACAAAAGCAAATTACAGATGAAAAGAAAGAGGAACTTGAGATAGAAAGAGAAATGAAAGAATTTGAGGATATTATGAAAAAGATAAAAGAAGAACAGCTTAAAATAGAAACTGCAATAAAAAATATTAAACAAGAAACGTTAGAATACACGTTTGAGCAATCAAAACAAGAAAAAATAAACTTAGACTTGCTAACTAAAGCTGTTGAAATTTACAATAAACTCATAGCTCTTAAGGTTAAGGGCAAGGAACTAACAGTTAGGGAGCAGGCAGAACTGGCTTGGGCTTCTGATATTATAAGCGAAGCTAAAAAGCTATACGAGGATCTCGTAGCTAAGCAAATGCAAGGTGAACAGCTTACAAGTTCGCAGGTGACAACCTTATCGCAACTACAGGCGATTTTGAGCGGTGTTGTTAGCGAAGCAGAGTTATTAAGTAATGCTTTCGGTAAAGCAGGTTTTAAAATAGATGAAATAAGAGAGAAAGCAAGACAGCTTGCTGAGGAAGCACATAGATACTTACAGGAAATCGGAGCAGAAGAAAAGCCAGCACCGCCAAAGCCATATATACCGCATAAACTCGAAGATACCGTGCAAGAGTTCGTTAGAAGATTTAGAGAAGAGCTTGGAATCGACAAGGCAAGAGAGTTGGCAGTCAAGTTCTATGAGGAGTTCTGGCATGTAACTGTTAGCGAGGAGAAGAAGCGTGAGCTCGGTATAAAAGTCAAAGCTAAGGTTGACAAAACAGAATTAGAGGAATTTTTAAATCAAAAAGTAGAAAAAGTTATTGACATAGTTCCAAATATGGAAAACTTAAAAATACAAGATTTAACAGCTAATTTAAAGATAAATACAGATACGACAGTTTTACAAACAGTTAATGATATGCTTACAAATATACAGACAAAAATAAATAATTTGAATGCCATTGTGTTGAGTCCACTTATAACACAATTTTCAAGCTTGGCTGGTGCAATAAACAACGTATATAACAAACTTGAAGCTGTTGAAGCTAAGTTAAACTCTTTGCAAGGAAAAAGAATTGATGTTTACATAGACTTACACAACGACCTCGCAAGGAGGGGTGTATTCTAATGCTTCCAATGCAGGGAGAAGTTAAGGTTTATATTGCTAACAAGCTTATAGACAAAGTTAAACGTTGTGAAGTAAGGCAAGCTGTAAGCATAGCAAATGGTGAAGCGGTAATTGAACTTGAAAACATAACAGAGGAATACAACGACATTAATGTCAATGATACAGTTGAAATATATGCAAGCGATGCATGGGCTACAGACAAGTTAATTTTCAAGGGATACGTAAGAAGCATAAAGCATATTATAAGAAATGAGGAAAATATTATACAGATAAGAGCAGTTGACGACACGAACAAGCTCCATTATCGTTTTGTCAATGCAGAAGAGTTCTACGTCTGGGAAATCGGCGATTTGGTTAAGGAGATAGTTAAAGATTTAGGATTTGACACGAGCAACGTAAATAGCAGTTTTATAGCAACAGAAGCGGGGCCAACTGCAAGCTACAACTCCGGAGCAGCAACAATGCTAAATGGTGGAGTAACATTCACATGCACATGGAGCGACCTTGATAGCTACATTTACGTAAAGCTGAGAGGCGGAAGCTACGAGTTCAGGATGGGCAAAAGTGGTAATGGTGCATATTTTGAGTTCTGGAAGGGTTCAACAAGACTGAGCTACTTCACACTAAACGATTTCATCTTTTCTCAAGACTTTGAAGTAAGGCTTGTTGCAAGAGGCTCTGAGTTTAGGGTATACGTAAAAGACGCTCAAATGCAAACGTATACTAAAGTGCTTGATGTTGTGGATGAGGAATTTCAGAACGCAGGTTATGTTGAGATAGGTAGTGATGCTGGCAATTCTGCTTTCTCAAATATCAAAATTATAGACGAAAACAACATGATTGAGCATATACAAGTTAAGGGCCGTAGTTTGTTTGATGTTTTACAAGAATTAGCTGAAGCTAAAGCAATTCATGACGAGTATCACGACTTTTGGGTTGATGACGGAAAATTATATTTTGTTAGACGTGGCTGGCAGGATACAGGCATAACATTGACGCAAACAACCAATATAAATAAAAATACATGTACTATTCTCGAAAGCGAGTTTGAGAAATCGCTCTTAGAGGTAAGAAATAAAATAATTGTAAACGGGGCAACGGTGGAGAGGTATTATCCTTGGGATGGAGACATGTTTACAGAAAAAGCAGCAAACCTATGGATAGGATGGCTTACATGGCAAAAATTAAGGAATTTAGAAGGTTATAACTTAGCAGATAGCAATGATGCAATGGTTGGATTAGCAAGTATATATATGGCTGCAAGCGGTCTTTCTACAAATTATGGCACCGCACATTTTTGGTTTAATCTTCCAAAGACCATTAATTTAAATATTTTTAAAAGTTTAAAGTTATGGAAAAAAGCTGTTGGTTATGGTTCTGGTAATATACAGTATATCATGCTGGCATCTGATTATGCATTGAAAAAATATCATGGAAACGCAAATGCTACAGAAAATATTGTTTCTGGTAGATATTATGCAATGCCATTTATTGCAAGTTCTGACAGAATAACGCTTTTAGCAGTAAAAGTTGATTATTCTGCAGATAGTATAACCGGTGGGAACGTTGAATTTTATTTATATGATGATAATAATGGTATACCGGGTAATTTAATAGCATCTGCTTCATGGAGCTATGCAAATATACAGCTTGGAGGTTGGTGGTGGGTAGAATTCAACGTTTCTGTAGTTCCGGGACAAAAATACTGGCTTGTTTTTAGATCAACACTAACATTTTCTGTATTAAACTATTATTACTTATATTATGACAGCTCTGGTAACGGAATGCTGTATAGTGACGATGGTACAACATGGAACAATTTTACAGGTGGAACAGCACTCATAGAAATACGTGAGCCACAAGATTATTTCTATAAAAGTATAGGAGCTAATGAGAGTTGGAATGAAAAAGAGCTTGAAATAGGACCGTTATCTTCATGGAATGTCGTTGGAAATCCAGACTGGAATAATATAAAAAGTATAGGCATAACATGGACGGATACTGGTGGGACAAGTTATACTGATATTGTATATATTGACGGTCTTCATTTTGTAAAGCCAAGCGAAAAAGTAACAGTTGTAGCCGAAGACGCTAACTCTCAAGCTCGGTATGGTGTTAGAGAGTTGATAATAAACGATGCAAGTATAGCAAGTGAGCAGAGGGCGAGAGACGTTGCGAAAGCAAAGTTAGCGTTGCTTAGGGACGTGAAGAGGCGTGGACGTGTAATTTGTAACGGTAACGTAAACCTGCAAGCTGGAAAAATTGTTACTGTTAATATCCCATTACAGGGAATAAACAATGAAAAACTGAGAATTCTTGAAGCTGTGCATAGATTTAACCTTGAAACAAAAGAATACCTGTGTGAGTTAAACCTCGATGAAGATTATCCGGCTTTAGATGCAATTTTAAAGAAACAGAAAAAAGAGCTTGACGAAGTAAGAGCAAGAGTTGCGGCATTAGAGAGTCTTATTGTCAAAACATAATATTATTTTTAAAGTCTTCTCTTCCCGAAGATAAGCATGGGAAGAATAAAAAGATTCATAATATTCCTAAGTTTCGTGATAGCTTATTTTTACTTCATATTGCTCGTAGCGACTTTTTTAGCAGCTTATGGAAGCGAAACAAAACAAGTTATAGTAGATATAAACAGCTTCGGAGAAGCAAACTTTGAGTATATTCTGTTTACGATTCTCGTGGCGATCACTACGGTTGGGTTTTACTATTTCTTTGAATGGCTTGATGAACGTTTACAGTAAGATTTATATGCTTTTCACGACATAATAACGTATGTAGACGCCTTCGTGATCACCGGTGAATAAGTGATTTGGGCCCGGGCAGTGACGGCAGCGACGGGCCAGCAAGAGCGCCCGGGCCCACCTTCTTGTTAAACTATAAAACTCGAGATAATAAGTTATAAGTCCCGGTAGTGAGATCCTGCTGCACACTGTTTATAATTTATAAACTAACTCACCAGTATAGGGAACTTGTCCACAACTTTCTTGTAGTGCTCTATAGCTTGCATCCTCAGAAACAAATAATGCTTGCTCCCTACTTTAACGCTCGCCCTTCCTTGCATAAAATCGGCCACACTTTCAGGGATATTATGCAAAACGAAAAAATTATCAACCCATTTTCTTATAGCATTTGCATCAATACGTGAGTTAACAGGAGGCCTCCATTTTCTTGGGTTAAGTCTCGCATACCATGATTTATATTTAAGCTTTTTATTTATAGATCTCAACTTCTCAGCAAACTCCGAAGGAAAGACTGCTATAAAACTTCTTTTTGTTCCTCTTGAAAATTCTACCATAGGATATGCCGCCACGTTGCCGTGATATTCTATTTTATTCTTGTCAAAATTTCGGAGAGCCAATATGGAAGGTTTTGCTCTCAATCCTGTAAAAACAAGCCATTGGTATAGAATTAAAGTATCTTCATCCCACTTCTCTTTGATTAAATAGTAACCTTGTTTTATCTCTTCATTAGTTAGATAAACTTCTCTTACACCAGATTTTGGGATTTTAAGAAAGCTTGAAGATAGAATATCCATTGCTATCCATCTGTTCATCATCTCTCTTTCAACGAGATAGTGAATTAAGTTCCTCACGGCTCTAACGAAACGTTCTTTATCCGTGCATTTATAGAAAGCCTTCCTAAGATCTTCTTTTGATTTAATGGGTTTATCTAAGTATTTATCAAGGATTTTTATTATTTCGTTAAGATATTCTTTACTCGTTATTTTTGGCTTCTTTTCTATTGTTAGGTAGTTTATGAAGTCTTTTTCATCAACATCATACCAATTTATTATGTATCCTTCTATTTGAATTATATTTTCATTTTCGCAAGGCGGAGGCCTCGGGTTCGAATCCCGACGGGTCCACTTTTTATTTGTTTTACACAAAATAAGCATGAATTAAGCTTATTTTTTGCAAAATTATTTTCATTTTTAACATTATTTTTGCACTTTTCTATAGATTCTAAATAATCCTCTTACAGAAAGCATAAATATTACTGGAGTATAGAAAAGATAAATTTATCAAAATTTTTATGCGTTGGAAAGATTGATCCCTTAATCTCAAGCCACATCTTACAAGAGATTATATCTTCTCCTTCAAAAGGTTTATTATGTCGCTCTTTATCGACATAACCTCCTGCCTTAAGAATTTGATCTCATCCTTTAAATCTTTCATCTCGCTTTCTATACGCTCGAACCTCTTCCCAACGTATCCCCCAAATTCGTCAAATCTCTTATCCATAACCCCCTTGCGGGATGAGTGATGCAAGAGGGTTAGTTTTTCTATAAAAACTAATTTTCCAAGAGAAAACAAGTTTTCTTATAAAAGGACATTTGCATTAGAAACGAAGCAAAATTTTCCAGACGAAACGCAGAAAGATTTATATAGGGGAAGGGGTATTAACCCCTTCTCCGGTGATAGGCATGAAACAGCCACTAATTCCATATTTAGCTCATCCTACGTGGATAATCTTCAAACAAATCTTTTTAGTAGAAAAGTTGTGAAGAAGGAGATGGCTAAAGCAGGGATAAAACCTGTCAAGAGAGTGGCATTGATGCTTAGAATAACGATAACAGCAATATTCTTTGAGAGAAGCGTAACAGAGGTAGTAGAAGAGCTTAAAAGGAATGAAGAGCTCAGATTAGAGCTGCAGAGATTCCTTCTGCAGATGAGATATACAGCTTCCTCAGCAAATTCAGCGAGGATCAGTTCATAAAGCTTTTATCAGTTATAAACAGGTTTATTAAGAGGAGTTCGATAAAGCTCCTCGATACTACCGATATAAAGCTGGACTTAAATCTGTTCAGAGAGCAAAAATATAAATGGAGCTATGCTGTAAGTAAATGGTTCTATAAAGGCTACAAGCTCGCTTTAGTTGTGAAGTGTTATTCTTTAAAGCCCATAGGGATTTATTTGCACGAAGGCTCGCCAAACGACTCAAAGCTCTTCCTTAAAATCATTGAAGACCTTAAGAGAAGGAGAGTTCTGAGAAAAGGTGATAAAATAGATATAGATTTCTGTGCTCAGAAAAACTACTGGATTATGTGGTATAAAATCCTTCCTTTCATATTTCCTAAGAGAAATCTTAACGTTAAAAGGATTAAGGGGAGATTTACTTACCCCTTTAAATCCCTTAAGGATAAAGAGACTTTATGATAGATTCTTTTCCTCTTTCAAGAGCTTCTTGAGCTCTTGGAAGGAATTTAAGGCTGTCAGAAGCGTTATCGAAGATATGTTCAAGGTTCTCAAACTCCTTAAAAAATCTGCACAGATATTCTAAACGCTCTGTAGCAAAGTTCACAGCTTTATGCGTCC
>JALTZZ010000030.1 GCA_027051165.1 archaeon
GAGTGAGGGGGGCGGGGGGGGATTGAAATTGACTGTGTGGAAGGCACTGAAGTGAGTGCCTCCCACTTGTAGGGGATGACATCTGCGTAGGATGTCATCCCCTAACCACTCCGCATCCTGATAGCGTGGGTGGAGCTTCGCCTCCACCCACTCAATCAGTCCGCTCATCTTCACCTCCTGCCCCGATTTTTTCCTCTGCCTGTACGGCGGGGCAGACCGTACAGGCATAAAAAAAGGGGTAGGACCCGTGGTGGATCCTACCCCTCTGCCCGCTGGAGGGGTCAGCCGCTGGAGGCTTTCCCCTCCAGCCCCTCCACTTCTTCTTCGTGGAGGGGCTGTTGTTGGGCGGGCTGGGCGTTGGCGGAGTTCTGGTTCTCCTCCAGGGCCTCCGCTGCCGCCTGGAGGAGTTTCTTGAGCAGTTCCTGTAGTTCCATCTCTCACCTCCTTTAGTTTGATACATATAGAATAGTCCAAAATATACATTATGTATATGATTTATGTCATGTTTTTATATATTTTCCATAAAGTGTTGATACTTCTAAGAAAATATAGTGTCAAGTAGTATGAAAAGTCTTTCAAAAACAAAAACTTTCCAATTCCATCAGAAAATCATATCATGAAAAATATGGGGAAGAAAATAGTTTCATCTGAGAAAAGTGATGAGAAACTTTTCCTTTTCTTCTCAGAGACGGAGAACAGAATTCTGAAGAAAGCATGTGAAGAAGTAGAAAAAACGACGAAGATCCGTGCGTATGTGATTTTCTTTGCGGTGTGCTTTTATGTGAGGAAGATGAGTGCGAGTGAGAGTTTGCGGGAAACTGCGGAAGTTTTTGGAAAATCGTGGAAATCCCACTCCAGAGCAGTCTCAATTCGGAAAAAACTTGAAACGGATCTTCAGAAAAAATCCCTTACACTGAAAACACTTTTTGATCTTGTCCGCCAAAAGGTAGAAAAACTCATTCTTCAGCAGTCTCCCCGTTCACTTCAGAAAATCATCAGTGAAACAGAAGCTCTGAAACAGTTCGTGAAGGAGAAGCTGGTTGCGATCGCTGACGATGAAAAAATACAGCCCAGAGATCGCCTCAGAGCGCTGGAACTTCTGATACAGATACTGGGCATGAAAGAGGAGAAGCCGAAGCAGACTATCACTCTACATCTGTATCAGTCCCTCGTCCAGAAAAAGCCGAATGTTCTGCCTGAGAATAGAGGCGGAGAAAGACCTATCCCTGTGCAGGTGATAGAGGGTGAGGAGGTTGAGAATGAGAAGGAAGGTTGATCAGAAAACTCTTGAGCTTGCCTCAGAAGCCTTGAGTGAGGGGAGGATGACGGAAGAGATCCTCCGCTGTCTTCGTTCACGCTGGTGGAGACTGAACAACTTGTACAAAATCAAAGACAAAGACGGAAATGAAGTAACATTCAAGATGAATTTTGCCCAGAAATACCTCTATCAAAATCTCTGGCACAGGAATGTTGTGTTGAAAATCAGACAGGAAGGGGTGACGACTTTTTGTCAGCTATACATGTTAGACGCTTGTCTTTTTACGAAAAACCTTGAGGCGGGGATTATAGCGCACACGAGGTTTGATGCTGAGGATTTCTTTGAAAACAAGATCAAATTTGCTTATGACAGGCTTCCGAGGGCATTGAGGGATTTGTTTTCTGCTGAGGAGATAGACGAGCTTGAGGAGAGGGGTAGGGTGCATGATAGTGCGAGGACATTGAGTTTTGTGAACGGGAGCAGGATCAGGGTAGGGACTTCTCTTAGGTCTTCTACTCTCCAACTTCTCCATATTTCGGAATTCGGGAAGATTTCAAAGGATAGACCAGACAGGGCGAAGGAGATCAGGGAGGGTGCTTTACAGACTGTGCATGAGAATGGCTTGATCGTGATAGAGAGTACGGCGGAAGGCAAGTACAATCACTTCTACGATATTTGGCAGACTGCACGGCGCACAGAGTTACATGATGTATTTAGGAAGCGGGTTTATCGTTACAAGAAGCACATTACGCCTTACGATTACAAGGCTTTTTTTATTTCTTGGGTGGGAAATGAGAGGTTGAGCATTCCGCTTGAGGAAGATGAAGAACTTGAAATTCCGAAGGAGATTTCTGATTATTTTGCTGAGCTTGAGAAGAGGTTGAGGGTGAGGATCAAGGATGAGCAGAAGAAATGGTGGCTTGTGAAGTGGGAAGAACTTGGAGAAGGTGTTTTCAAGGAGTACCCAGCTACTCCTGATGAGGCTTTCCAGCATTCTATTGAGGGAGCTTATTATAGGAAGCAGATTGCTGTGCTTGAGGGTGAGGGCAGAATAGGACATTGTCATCCTGTGTTGTTGAAGTACAATCCTTGTGTTACTGCATGGGACTTAGGGATAGATGATGAGACTTTTATTTGGTTTGCTTGTGTATGCGGAGATAAGGTATGGCTTTTTGATTATCTTGAGGGTTCTGGTGAGGGTATGGATTATTGGATCTCTGCTGTTCGTGAAAAGGAACGGCAATGGAATATTCAAATTAGGTATCACTATGCACCCCATGATATTAATGTTAGGGATTTTTCTACAGGGAAAAGCAGGTTTGATTATGCGAAGGAGCAAGGATTTTTGTTTAGGTTGACGCCTTCAATTCCTGTTGAAGATGGTATTCATCAGTGTAGGGAGTTTTTGAAGAGGTGGGCTTGGTTTGATGTTAGGTGTGAGCCTGCTATTGAGAAGTTGAGGGCTTATAGGAAGGATCCGAGAAGTGGAAGACCTGTGCATGATGAGACTTCTCATTGTGCTGATGCTTTTAGGTATTTGGTTGTTTCTATTTTGAGTGATTTTGATTTGGGCAAAGGGATTGACATAAAGCCTGTTAGTGCTAAGCTTAAAAGAAGGAGTATTAGGCATGAAGGGGCGCTCAGTTATATTAGGGCAAGCTGGAACATTTAGGAGGATAAAGGATGAGTGTTTTAGCCTCTGCTTCAAGGGATTTATTTGAACAGTTAATTAGTGGGGATTTTGATTTTTTTGATATTGGGGTTGTTGAGAAGCTTGATAAAGTCAGAAACCATAAGCCTGTGGGAATGAATTATGGTGAAGTTGTTTTGACTAATACTGTTCCAGAGCTTGAGCTTGTTGGTGGTGTTGAGGGTGATCGGGTAGGGCTTGTTGTTGTTAGGGGGCTTGATGCTTATAATGGAGATGGAACGAATGCTTCTGATTTGAGGTTGAAGATTTCAAAAAAGTCGGGTGGAAATTATTCTGATTATTTGACTATGTTAAGGCGATGGCTTGCTTCTCAGAATGGATGGGATTGGGAAGTCCCGCCTGTTGGTAAAGGTTGGGGATTTATCTCAGGAACTACAGAAAGTATTGTTGTCAGAACTGTTGACATTGGTTCTTCTACTTCATGGCAGTTTCATATTTCATATTTTTCTGCTTGGTGGGATGTGTAAGGGGGGAGTGAATGGCTGCTGAGATAGAGAAACTTAAGGATCTTTTTGAAGAAAGCTGTGAACAGATGAAGAAAGTCAAAGAAGAAGCAAAGGTTCATTATGACTATTATTCGGGCGATCAACTTCCTGAAGATGTTAAGGAGATTTTAAGGGAAAGACACCAGCCCGAATACTGGAAAAACCTCTATCAGATGAATTTGAACAAGATTGTTGGGTATATGGTGAATTCTAACACGCAGGTGAGAGTAATAGGAAGGCAGAAGCAAGATGAAAAACTGGCTGGTTTGATGAATGATTTGTTGATTTATATTCAGCAAAAGGAAAGATATAAAAGGCAAAGAAAAGCATTTTTATTAGATTTGGCTTTGGCTGGTTATACGGTTGCAGAAGCTTACCCTGTTCCTGTTGGCGAAGATGATTGGGATGTGAAGATTGTTCATGTACCTTATGATGAGGTTTTTCTTGATATGTTTTCAAAGGCTGAGGATTATTCGGATGCAAGGTATATTCATAGAGCTTTCTGGGCTGAAAAAGAACTTCTCTATCAATATTTCCCCAAGGAAAAAGTTGATAAGTTAACCCCTTACGAGAATTACACAGAGGATAGGTTATTAGATTTGAATGTGGATGAGTATAACAATGTGAGTTTAAAGCGTGATCTTGTTTTGATTGTTGCGACTTGGTGGAAAGATAAAGATGATATTGTTAGGTATGCTTATTGGGCTGGGGATATGATCTTGAAGGAAGGGACAGCGGAAGAGGCATACGGTTTAAATAGATTTCCTTTTACAGTTGTGAAGCTTTCACCTTTTATAGGGAAGAATGATATTTTCGGAATGTTCAGAAATGTTAAACCTATTCAGGATGCTTACAATTTTGCTATGCTCAGGGTTCAGAATATGTTGTCTGGCGCAAAAATAATGGTTGAAGATGACGCTGTAGATAGTATTGATGAGTTTGCTATGCAGTATTCGGTTGACAATGGAATTATCAAGGTAAGGGCTGGGTCTCTTGTCGCAGGAAAGATAAGGGAGATAAATAATGCGAGGGATATTGCTGGAATTTTAAAGTTAATGGAGAAATATGAAAGGGACGCACAAGAGGTATTGGGGATAAATGATGAGATTTTGGGGTTTGATACAAGGGTTTTGTCTGGAGAGGCTATAGAGAGAAGGCAGAGGGCTGGTATTCTTGCCATTGTTGATTTATTAGATGCTCTTGTTGAAGTGGATAGAGACTTGTTTAAGATTGTCATACAGCTTGTTAAGGAGTTTTATAGGAACGAGAAGATAATGGCGATTGCTGATGAGAATAGTATTGAGGGTTATAGGCGTATTGTTATAAATGAAGTAATCGGGATTGATGAGGAGGGGAGACCTATTTTTAATCCACAAACCCAACTAAGGTTGGGTGAATATGATTTGATTGTTGTTACTAAACCTGCACAGTTTACAACAAGGAAGGAAAGGTATGAAACAGGATTGCAGTATTTACAGACTATTGCTCAGATAGCTCCTGATGTAGCTCGTTCATTCCTTGCTATGGTTATTGCAGACAGCGACTATCAAAACAAAGACCAACTCATAAACATGCTAAACCGTTCTGTAGAAGAAAATGTCTTGACAATATTGCAAGAAAATCCTACTCTATTAAGGAGAGTGCTTGAGATGGCTGGTATTAGTGTGAATGGAGGTGGAATGTTGTGAGTGATATTTTGAAGATTGCAGAGGAGATAGAAGTAGAGGATATAGGTAAAGCTTTGTGGAGTAAGCCACCAGAAGTAGAAGAAGAAGAGGAGGAGGTGAAAGAAGATGGCGTGCAAGAAGAAGGGATACAAGGGCAAGGGAAGGAAGAGAAAAAAGAAGAGATAGGAGAAGAAGCTAAAGAGGAACAGGATATAGAAGAACAGAAGACAGAAGAAAGAAAGACGGAAGAGGAGTTACCTGAGATAACTGCTGATGAGAAACTTATTGCGGAGCTTCAGGAAATTGAACAGAAGATACAGGAGATACCAGATGATGATGACAAACTGGATGAGATGATATTAAGTAAGATGACGGAAGAAGAGAAGGAACTTGAGGAATTAGACCCGCCTAAATTCAGGAAGATTTACAGGAAATATGAAGAGGAGTTGAAGGCGCAAGCAGAGGAATTACTGCTTAAAAAGGCTGAGCTTGAACAGAAAATAATTGAGGACTATACCCAGAAAGTTTATCAAGCTTATAAAGAGAGAAATCCAAAAGCTCCATCTTTTGAGAAGATTGATGAGTTTTACAGCAAGCTTTCCGAGAAGGAACAAGAGGAATTTAGAAAGCTTGCTGAAGATCATCCATTCAAGGCTTTAGATTGGCTTGTGGGTAAAATGCAACCCAAAAAAGAGAAAGAAGTCAAAAAGGATGTGCCACCTTCTATGTCTCAGTTGAGACGTAAATCTTCTGCTAAAGAGACTTCTACAAGCGATGATGATTATTTCACAAGAATTGGCTTGGGTAAGCCAATTAAGGAGGTAGTGTAAAATGCCTGCAGGAATAACTGGTGGATTTGCAATTTATGATCCTGAAACCCTTATAAGGTATGCGAGAGAAATAACTGTAGCTTATATGGAAGAAAGTAAATGGACGCCTTTTATGGGTCAGTCCGATACTGCTGTTATAAAAACAGGATTGGCTACACAGCCCAGAGAAGGTGGTGTAGTCAGAATGAGGATGAGGGGGCTTCTTAGAGGATCTGGTATAACGGGTGATACTGAATTTGCAGGAAATGAAGATTCAATGGCATACCTCTATCAAAATGTTGTTCTTGAGTTGATAGGTAATGCTGTTAAGTCTCCCGGTAGGTTACAGGAGAAAATAGATGCTATCAATTTCAGGACGGACGCCCAAGAAGCCTTGAAAGACTGGATGACATGGAAAATGGACAAAATAATTTATGAAAGACTTTCTGCTAACCCTACAAATGTTGTCGTAAGTGGGAACTATAATACGAACAGTGCTTCCGCATTGACTACAGCTGATACTTTCTCAACCGCTGATATAAATGAAATGGTCAAGAGGGCTAAGCTTGGAGTAGATCATGCAGGAAATCCCGTTCCTAAGCTAAGACCTGTAAGAACTTTTACTTATAGAAACAAAATTATTACCCTTAAACAGCCCTTCTACATTCTTAAGCTCGGTTCTTATTCTGCACAGGCACTGAGAGAAGATCCTGCATGGAGAGAAGCTATGCTTAATGCTCTGCCGAGAAGCGATGACAATCCTGTGTTTACTGGTATGTTAGGTGTATGGAATGGAGTTATTGTTATTGAAGATGGAACAGAAACACAAGATTATGCAGGGATCATAAGGAAAACAGATGGTGGATCCGGCGGTAATCTTCCTTATGAAGTCAATCTTTTCTTAGGTGCAACTGCAGGTCTTATGCCTTTTGATGAAGGTGTGAAGTATTGGGAAGAGGATATAGATGCTGGTAGGAAGCTAAGGATCGGTGTTGATAGGATATTCGGATTTGCAAAGACAAAATATACAGCCAGCGCCAACAATACTGATGGTCAAGCAAGCACATATTACAACAAGGATTATGGTGTTATAGTTAACTATGCGTATGCAGGATAGAGGAGGTAGTTTAAATGGCTATAGTTGAGAGAATTGAGAGGCTTGAAAGGAACATTTGTGTAAAGGAAGGTGTTGCAACTGTTAGCGATAATGGTAATGATATAGTTTTTATGAAGCTTCCTAATGGGGCAAGGGTGATAGATGTTATAGCTAATGTTGAGGAAGCTTTCGCATCTGCGGATGGGGTAAATCCACCAACAGCAAATGTTAAATTAGGTAATACTGTTTTGCTTAATATTACTGATACATCTTCCACTGGTACAGCTCGTGCTTCTGCTGTTCCTACAGTGGTTAATGGAACACAAGGTATTTCAATTGGTATAGCAAACTCTACAAATACGGGCAGGATAAGAGTTATTGTTATTTATGCAAAGCCTTCTGGCGTTTATTATGACGTCCAATAAGAGTTTTATCGGACGGGGAGGGCAATCCCTCCCCAGTGGTTCTTTATATTGGAGGTGTCCGAGTGGCGGATATGATGGATATAATTACAGGCATATTGGTACCATTTGTTATACTCATAAGCGGATTCTTTTTGAAGCGTTTAACCTCTCTAAATGCGGATTTAAACAATTTATGGAGGGAATTCATGGATTACAAAACTTATGTAAGCAACACATATATGTCCAAAAGTGATACAAAGGAAATGTTTTCTGATTTTAAGGAATATTTGATGGAAATGAAAAAGGAAATAACAGAAAGGCTAACCGCTATAGAGAACGAGATAAAGAAAAAAGCTGATAGAGACGAACTCAGGAGGTTAAACAATGAAGATAGATCTGGGCGATGAATATGTAGCCATCAAGTATATAGGTGACAAAGATAATTACTATTTTTCAAGATTTGGTAAACCTTTTCTTTGCAAAATAGGGCATATTTATATCAAAGACAAATATACAGGTCAAAGGCTCGCTAAAAAGTTTCCTCAATTTTTTCAACTTGTTGAAGATGTTAACAAACTCGTTCATGAATATATAGCGACCTTTTATATTCGTGCAAATGTTCTTGAGCTTACTGAAGAGGAAATTGAAAAAGCGGACAGAAAAACACTTATTAGTCTTGCTATTAAAATGGGTATTGAAAATCCCTTTAAGATGCAGACAGAAAATCTAAGGAGAAAAGTATTGAATGTACTCAGAGATTTTAAAGAGCTTAGAGACATTTTACAAAAGGAGAAACAAGAGCTTGCTGAAGAGTTGCCTGTGGATATGGCTGTTGATGATTTAAAAGATGTGGTTGATGAAATGGATAAAAGAGTAAGCGCTAAAAGTAAAGAGAAGGAAGAAATTGAACCAGAGGAAGAGCCAGAGGAGAAACAAGAGGAGCAAAATAAAGAGGTAGAAGATGGCGACAATAACATTGAGCAAGAGGCTAAGTGATCTTCTTACCAAAGTCCGCTATTATCTTGGAGATAATGGATATAGATGGGATGATGACAGGTTGCTTATGCTTGTTGATGAAGCGCAGGATGATATTAATTTTCAGGCGGAGGTTCTTGTTGAAGAGATAGATATTAAAGTAGTACCGAACAAAAAAGAATATACAATAGAAGGTTATGATGTTATAAAGATTTTGAGGGCTGAAGACAGTTATAACCGATATATACCCATAGTTTCTGTTTACAACATGGATCACATTGATGAATACCACAACACAAGAAAACAAAGAAGCTATCTTGTTAAGGCTATTGTTTTCAGGCATGGGCATGATGTGGCGGATAACGGTTTCGTTATATATCCTATAACAGATTTTACAGGTTCTACCACCTATCCTCAATATGTTTTCACGGGTGAAGGTGTGCCTACAGCTCTTGAGATAAACGGCTCTAACAATCTTACAACTTCTGCATCTTCGGGGCAGGATGGAGTTATTACAGGAATAGAATCACCATCTGTAATTTACGAAGGAATAGATGGTGTGATTGTGGATTTATGGTATTACTTTTCTTTTGCTCTTCCTCTTGTAAGGCTTTATATACTTAGAAAACACAAAAGCGTTTTTAAGAAAGGTGATCTTGATCTACCACCTATTTTTGATAAAGCTGTGATGTTATATGTTGTAGGCAGGGCTTTAAGGGATTTTCATGATACGCAGAATATAGCAAAGGCTGAATTGTTTTTACAGGATTATTTAAGAGAGCTGAGACGGATAAAGGGTATTGTAAGTAGTGGTTATACGAATTATAGTTATAACAAGATGTTTTACAGGAGGGTTTAAATGGCTGATGAGGTAAAGGTAATTTTAAACAAGATATGTGCAGAAGATCTTGAAACTGGGACGGGGCAGGTTCAACAAAACAGACAGGGTCAACTTAAAACCCTTACTCAAATAAACGCAAGCCATATACCAGTTAAAACTCCCCTTGCATACAGAAGCAACATAAATGATATTGATACCCTTGTAAACGAACTTGATAAAGTTACGGGCAATGCTATAGGTGTTTCAACAGAACAGGAGCTTAGGGATGCTATAACAAATGCAGGTAGTAATAATTTAACAATTGTCATAGGAAAGCCCATATTTTTAACGGCAGATTTAACTGTTCCTGAAAACATAGATTTGGTATTTCAAAAAGGGGCTTATATAGATAGTGGCACATCGGTAGGAAATTTTACGTTAACTATAAATAGTAGCATTCATGCAGGGCTTTATAAAATATTTGGCAACAACTTAACAGTTAATGGTAATCCTAAAATTGAAGCTGTTTATCCAGAATGGTTTGGTGCTGTGGGAGATGGTGTTAGTGATGACACGATGGCTTTAATTAAAGCTTTAAGTTTTTATAAAAATGTAATACTACTTAATCAATATGGCATTACTCAAACATTGACTCTTGGGAGCAACATTTCTATAGATGGTGGCGGTACTATAAAACAACTACAACAAGATATATTTTGTTTATATGGTAATAATATATCTAATATTAGAATTTCAAATATTAAATTAAACGGTTTAAAGACTGGTAATGAGGTGTATGGTTTTGATAATCCAAATCAGGGAATTTATTTAGTTAATTGCTCCAATGTGTTAATTGAAAATTGCGTTGTAGCAAACTTTGCTAATCAAGGGATAACAGTTAAATCATGCAAGGATACATATATCCTTCATTGTACAGTTGAAGATATTGGTTATAGGAATTCCGCTTTAAACACGCCTTATTCAGCATTGCCGTCTGCTGGCGCTTGGTTAAGTGTAAATGTGGATGGGAGCTCTACCATATTTTCAGAGAATATTCATATAAAAAATACAGTTATCAAGGGCTCCTTAAATACTTTATTATCAGTCAGGTATTCAAAATACGTTTTTATAGAGAATTGTGAAGTCTTTGATACTGATAGTAATTGTATCCAAGCAGGTACTTTAAGCACAAATATATATGTACGGATGAATAGATGTTATGGAATGACTGGGCTTTTTAATCCATCTACAGAAGGTATGGGAATTAGTTTTCATTCTGATGGACACGATTCTATAGTAGAAGGTAATATAGTTGATGGCTCAATTAGAGAAGGCATAAATTTAAAGGATGCGAATAATGTTATATTAAAAGGTAATTTAGTTATGAATACTGCAATAAATAGTGGTAATAGCACAGCTGGTATTCTTTTTTGGGGGAATAATGTCATTTGTACTGATAATACAATATTAAATGGTAATAGTAATGGTATACATTCATCTGGGATTAATTCTACTATTAAAGGGAATGTCGCAAGCGGGAATGGTGGTGTTGGAATAGTTGTGAATACAACTTATAATTCTGCAACACAAAATATGTTGATCGCAAATAATTTGATAAAAAGTAATAATAGTGGGGGTATTGTTGTTTCTTCTCCAAATACAGTTATTCAAGATAATATAATAGATAACAATATAGGTGATGGTATTAATATTTTTACTACGAGCAATATTCGGATATTGAGTAATGTTGTAACTGGTGCGCATAATAATGGTATTTATGTAAAATTTGATTGTGATGAGGTTGAAATTGAAGGCAATGTGGTTAGTGGAGCAACAACTAACTATGCTATAGCAAATTCCATAAAAAGATATTTATTGGAAAATGAGGGGCGTGTTATATCTTATGGTACTTCTCCACCATCAGCTGGCACATGGCAGACTGGAGATATTGTTCTGAATATTAACCCAAGTGTAGATGCAAATTCTATGATTATATATGGTTGGATATGTACTGCTGGTGGCTCACCCGGTACATGGCAACCTATGTATGTATCAACAGTATCACCAGCTGTCTAAAAAAATGAAGATTGTAATTAATAAATTTGATGGTCTTTTAAAGACAATTGACTTAAGAAAAATACCTTCATCTTATGCTACTAAGTATATAAATTGCCAATCATACTTTTTATCTTTAATGAGCCTAAGGAGTAGTCAAAAAATATCTGCAAATGTAGAATATTTTTTTATAGATACTAGTGGCAGTATCAAAATTCTCAACAAACCAATTTATTTAACCAATTGGTTTGGGCAATATTTTTATGTGGATGATAGCGGTAAAATAAGAGATGAAAACGGCAACATTTATGATGGTATTCCACGACCAACAATAGAGCCTTCTTTTGCTCCAACCATAACCAGAAATGATGAAAGAACTGAGTATTTTACGGGTGATGGTTCAACAAAGACTTTTATAGTAAGTGACCCGCCAATTAAAAAATATGCAATAGTAGTAAAAATTAATGGTTCTACTGTTCCCACTTCTGATTATCAGGTTGAATGGAATACAGGAGAAATAACATTTAATACAGCTCCTGCCAGTGGTGATAATATTGAAATTCAATATACCACAGCAAATAAAGAAGTAGCTTATATACAATGGCTATATACTTGGTATAATTCATCAAAGGGACTTGAGTCATCTCCTTCTCCACCTTCAAAAGTTGTAAAGACAAACATTGTTGCAAGAGATGGGAAGATAGAAAGAGTTTATAAGATTTATGTTCCAACACCACCTACAGGAGTTGATAAAGCAAGGATTTATAGAATAGGTGGTAATTTAACGGAGTGGAGTTTAGTAGGAGAAATAGATTTATATCAAACCTCTTATTTTGATGATGATGTTGCTGAGTATGAAATACTCGGGTTGCTGGAAAGCACATATAATGATCCTCCGCCCACAGGATTAAAGTTTCTTACAGAATATAATTCAATGTTTTTTGGGGCAATAGGTTCAAGGCTTTATTTCTCTGAGGTGGGGCAACCACATTATTGGGGAAATGGATTTAACTGGATAGATTTCCCTCAGGAAATTACAGGAATTGCAAAAGTTTCAACGGGCTTGTTTATATTTACGAGAAACCAAACATTTTTAATAACTGGAAATTCTCCAGATGCTTTAAGTATGAGGTTGGTCTCAAATGAAATAGGATGTGATGATCACTTTACTATTGCTTACAAAGATGGATCCGCAATATGGTATATGGCAGGTAAAGGAATTATAGAAAGCAATGGTATAGGTTTTAATCTTGTTTCCTATCCTTTTCTTGGCAGAGTTTATTATGAAGCTTACAGGGGTGTTGTTGCTGACAGGTGTTATTATCTGCTTCACAAGGATGGTGTACTTGTTTATGATTTCCGCAAAGATCCTGTCTTTAGAGAGATAGATGAAGTATGGACTTGGGCTGATAGTTATCAGGATAAATTATTTTATTCAAAGGATGGATATTTATATGGAGCATTTGAGGGATATGATTATTATGATATTCATTATAAGAGTGGTTATATACTTGGAGACCAGCCCGTAAGGAAGGAATTTCACAAGGTTATCATTTACGGTAACGGAATAGGGGAGTGTTCACTTTATATAAATGATCCTGACCAACCGGTAATTACACAAAAACTAAACTTAAAAGAGGATAAGGCTGTTATAGGTATTCCTATGATGAAAAATAAAGGTATGTGGATACAAATAGAATTAAAGGGTAAACTTGAGGTTTACAGTATGGAAATCATTTATGATATTCTTGAGGAAGCAGGGTGAGAAGAAATGTAAGAGGGAGAACTTTTTATAGCTTAGGGGATATACAAAATATAACAGATATTGTAAATGCTCTCAATATGATTATAGAAAAAATTGATCAAATCTATGGATACAAGAAGGGCTTTGATCTTAGGGAAAGTTTTGATGAATTGGTGAATAGAGTAAAAGTAATTAATGAACCTAAAGTTAAAGGTTTTGTTTATTCACAAAATATTTCTGGTTCGGTAAATAAAAAACTCCAATATGCACATCCTGTCAGAATAGAAAGAGATAATGAACTTGTCCATAAAAAGTGGGTTGAGAATTATATAAAAAGACAAACTCCACCAGATCCTCTGAACTTACCTCAACGGACAGCTCCTGCAACTTATGACCAAAATTATGAACAGCAAATAGCAAATGATATAAAGGCTATTGCAGATAAAGTTGATGAGATTATACTTAAATTGAAGGAGGCAAGGCTGTTTGAGGCTGGAAGCAGTTAAACAAGATTTTGTTGAAGTTAATCCTGAGAACAAAGATCTATTTATAGATGATATGGCTTATTGCTTTAGGCTGTTTTACTTTGAGATTTTTGCACATGAGAAGGAGAAATTAGAGACAGCTTTATGGAAATATGTAGGTGTCCTTGAAAGTTACATATATAATCCTGATATATTTGTTTATTTTGTTCCGCCTAACAAAGCCTTCTTTATTATTGAAAAAGTTGAAGATCCATTGTTTAAATATGAAGGCATTAAATATGTGGGTAAACATATATGGATAAATCCGCATTATAGGAAGACAAAACTTTATAAGAAGATATGGGATTTTGTGCATGAAAATTTTAAAGGTAAAATGTTACTCCCTGCATGGATACATACTGAACATGCTTATTTGTTGTCCAAGAGATTAAAGCCTGTTATGATTGTATTTGAGAAGGAGTAAGTTATGGGTATAGAAGCCGCAATTATAGGCGGAGCTTTAATAGGAGCTGGAGCGAGTCTTTATGCTTCAGAACAACAAAGAAGATCATTAGAAAAAGCACAACAGCAAGAGATTGATTTTGCAAGGGAAAGGTTGGATTATTACAAAGAAATATTTGGGGATATAGAGCAAAATTTAAAAAAACTTTATCAAAGGATAGGGAGTCCAGAATTTATTGCAGAAGCTTTTCAGTCCGTAGAAAAACAATATCAGGGATTGGAGAAAAGATTAACACAAGCTCTTGCTCAAAGAGGATTACTTGATAGTGGATTAAGGGCAAGAGTTTTGCAAAATCTTGCATTGGATAAAGCCAGAGCAAGAGCATTAGCAACAAATTTAGCTAAAAAACAAGCAAGGGAAGAACTTATGAGATTTGTTGGTCTCGGAAGGGGTGTTATTGTTCCTGCTGAAGCATCTTTGCAATCTGCTCTTGGAAGACAAACCGCCTTACAAGGACAACTATACGCACAATCTTTGCAGGATGTAAGAGCTGGTTTTTCTGGATTAGGAGAAGCTTTAGGGTATTTGTATCTATCTAATCTTATGAGACAGAGATCTACTCAGCCTGCTCTTGAGTTAACTTATAGACCATATACGCCTTTTGAAGATAGAATAAGTCAAGCCTTATCTCAACCTTTAAGAAGCGGATTGGGAGGTTAAAATGGCTAATCTCGGTGCGGGTATAGGATATGCTATAGCGGGGGCTTTTAAAGGTATTAGGAGAAGGCTTGAGGATGAAGCCTTAATGCAAAGGCAGGCTTTACTTGAACAAAGTTTAGAGCAAGGAGATATAAAAACAGAATTAATGAGAAAGCAATTGGAAAGTCTCCAAATGAAATTAGATCAGGTGAGGAAACAACAAATAAGACAGGCAACCTATGAGGCATTCAAAGCATACGAAAATCTTTTAGAGGAAGGGATAAAAAGCACAGAACCTTTAAATAAATTGATTAAAGAATACCCAGAACTTCAAGGTTTATTCCCGAAACCTGTAGTAGAAATTAGGGAAGTAAACTCTCAGTCAGAAGATGATAGGGAAGTTATTGAAAGCTTGGGGGATACTATAGAAAATGCAGATAGATATTGGATAGCCGTTACAGAAGATGGAGATAAAATTCCTATAAATAAACTTGTTGCTATGGGCATTACAGGTTATTTAAATACGAAGAAAGAAGAGGAAATAAAAAATCTTTTAGCTAAACTCAAAATGGAGGATCTAATAAGTAGAATTACTGAGAGAAGGGCAACCGCTGAGGAAAGAAAAGCAAGAGTATCCAAGCTTCTTGCTGATATAGAAATACAGAAAAGGAGAACCGCAATTCAAGAACAAAAGCTCCCTGCGGAAATAGAAAGGCTTAAAGCTCTTGCAGAATATTTTAGAGCAATGGCAAAGCGAATGAGAGAAGGCAAGCAAACAGGGGCTTCAACACAAAAACTCAGGGAAGATATAAAGCAATGGATACAATTAAGAAACAATCTTGTAAGGACAAAACTGCAAGAAGATATGTCAGAGGATACTGAACAAATTATAAAAGAAGTAGATAGAGTGATACTGGATCTTATTAGGCAGAATCCTCAATTAAGAAATGATCCTGAAGTTATGGAATTTATGAGAAAGGCTACTTCTATAGGAGCTATAGAGGAAGAGGAAAAGACAGAGACAGAGATGAAAAGACAGGAGATAAAGGATATTCTTTCTGATCCTGCACTTGAACAAGTATTAAGAAAAGCGGAGGATTTTATTAAGCGATGATTTTGGAGACGGTTAAGGAATTTTATGATTTTGCAGATAAGAATAACATAAAACACTTTAAACATTATGAGTTTGATTGTCCTCACTGTGGAAAACTTTTTATATCAGAAAAACTTCTTCTTTTATTGAATGAATTAAGGGAAAGGATTAATAAACCGCTTATTATAACTTCTGGGTTTAGGTGTATAGAGTATAACAGAAGAATAGGGGGTGTACCTAACTCCGCTCATACAAAAGGGCTTGCCGTTGATATAGCCTGTGAAACAAGTACGGACAGGTTTTATATTGTATCTTTTGCAACACAACTGGGCTTCAGGCGGATAGGTATAAACAAGAGGTTTATACATCTTGATATTGACGAAAGTAAGCCCAAACCTGTTATTTGGTTATATTAAATGTTATGGCGGAGCTTAAGGTATTACCAAGACTGTGGGAATTAAAAAAACAAGGAAAACTTGAAGATTTCATAAATTCTCTATCACCTAATGAGGTTGATATTCTAAATAGGGCTGTAAAGGAAGAATACAAAATACTTGGTGATGTCTCTACCACTGAAGTTATTAAAGATATTGCCAAGTCTTTCGGAAGGGGTGTGGTTAAAGCTTCTGCTGGTGTGATGGATCTTGTTGTATCTATTCTGCCCGAGAAAGCTCTTGATTTTCTCGTTGGATGGAGCGTCCCAGAAGATGAGAATGTCAAAAAGTATCTTAAAGAGTCTGTTAAAGAGGTTGTCAAGCAGGTTGAAAAAGAGCAAGAGGAAGATTTAGAAAAGTATAAGATAGCGAAAGAGATAGAACCAGAGCTTAAAGACGATATAAAAAGATATGCGTTTCACATAGGAGCTAATGTTCTCTATAATTTACCACCTTTAGCTATAGCACTTGCTACAAGAAGTCCTATAGCTGGTTTCACTTCTTTCGGTGTTCAAACTTATTTAACCGAGCGTGTACCAGCACAAATAGAGGCTGAGAAGGAGGGTAAAAGTCCTCTGGTGGGTGAGTTAAAGGCTATAGGAAATTCGCTTATTGAAATGGCAACAGAAGCACCGCCTTATATAGCTCTTTTTGCCAAAACACTACCATTCCTAAAGCGATATGCTGGTTTTATAGCTTCGGACGTGATAGGTGAACAGCTTAATAATATAGGCTCAAACGCTCTTGATAATATATTGCTGGACAAGGATAAACCTTTAACCACCAAAGATGAAGCAATAGATACTCTTATTGTTTCTGTAGGTACATCAGCTATACTTGGTGGTGGTGGTTTATTAGCTCAATCCCTGCTTGATAGACTACAAAAACCCGAAGCTAAAAGAAAAGCCTTTGAAGCCTTAGAGAAAATCAATGAGGCTGTTAAGACAGAAAATGAACAGGAGGCTGTTGAAAAAATAAAGGAAGCAAAAGAAGATTTACAATCTGCTATCGCAGAAGAAACAGCGGAAACTCCAGAAGATTACGACAGGATCATAGAAGAATTCAAAAGAGTAAGCAAGCAAAGGGCTAAAGAACAATTAAAAGAGATCGCAGAAATAGGAAAGAAAGTAAAAGAGCAGGCAAAAGAGGAAAAAGCAGAAGAAGTTTCAGAAAAAGAAGAACCTTTAATTCCTGATCCTCAATCCTTATCTCAGGAAATATTCGGAAAAGATTTAAAGAAACTAACAAAGCCCGAAAGGGTACAACTTGAGAATGAATATGAGGCAAGATTATTTGAGATTGCTAATGAGATTGCAAACAAAGACATAAGCGAAGATGAAAAATTCAAACAACTTGAAAATATATATAACCAACAACTTAAAACTTCAGCAAGAACTTTAACTAAGATAACTAAACAACAATTCTCCACTCCTTTGCCTATAGCATACTTGCTCGGAAAAACAATCGGAATAGATCAAGAAAATGTTACTGTATATGAACCCACAGCAGGCAACGGCTTGCTTTTAACAGCCATTAAAAATAAAGATAACGCTATTGTTAATGAGCTTGATAAAGATAGATTTGAGAAGCTTAAGAGGTTATTCAAAAATGCTTATAATGAAGACGCCACAACATTCTTGCCACCTCAGGAATATGATCGTCTTATTGCAAATCCACCTTTTGGCAGAACAAAATCAACGACCTTTAAAATAGATGACAAAGAAATAAAGGTTAATAGAATAGATCATTTGATCATTCTCAATGCGTTAAAAAAATTAAAGCCTGATGGGAAAGCAGGTTTTATTATAGGTGGGCATTACGGGAAAGATTTAAAAGGCAATAAAAGAGAACCAACGCAAAGCGAAAGGGCTTTCCTGAATTTCCTATATAGAAATTACAAAGTAAGAAATCATGTTAATGTCAGCGGTGATCTTTATAAACAGCAAGGAACTACCTATCCTATTCAGATAATTGTTGTTGACGGTAAAAGGGATAAGGAAATCAGCATAACCGCACCAGATCCTGATCAAATACCTACTGTTAACTCCTATGAAGAGTTGAGACAGATATTATCTGAGCCTCAGGAGTTAATTAAGGAGGAGAGAGATGTTGAACCTACAGAGCCTGCAGAGGTTAGAGAGCAAGAGCGAGATCGTGGTAGAGATGTTCAGAGGACTGAGGAAAGAGATAGAGAGGAAAAGCGATATAAAGAACGAAAAACAGTGGAGAAGCAAGTGGAAAGGGATATGGAAGAGGAACAACCTGCCCGTCGGGATATGGACGAACGAAAACCCAGAGAGCTGGACAGAGCTGACGAAGGAAGAACTATGGGAGAAGAGCGAACTACTGAGCCTCGCAGAGAGCGTGAACAAGAGGTTGAAAGAGAAGGAAGACCCAGAGAGGATACTGGCAGAGTTGATACTGATATTACAAGACCAGCCGTTGAAAAGAAAAGAAGAGTTGATGATGCAGTCAGATATTTAAAAGAAGGCAAAACCCAAATAATTTACCAACCAATATCTAAGGGTCCTCAAAGGAGAATGCTTACTCCTATACAGATGGCTCAGGCTCAAAGGCAAGCTTTAACCCGTGTTCAGGAAGAAACAGGTAAATCAATAGATGATTTTGTAGCGGAAGAGTTAGGGTATTCTGTGGATGAATTACATACAGTTTTATCCGCAGAACAAATAGACGCTATAGCACTTGCATTGTATAACCTGAAGAAAAACAAAGGATTTATTCTGGGTGATATGACAGGAGCAGGAAAAGGGAGGGTGCTGGCAAGTATTATCAGATGGGCTAAGAGAAACAATATAATACCCGTATTTTTCACAGAAAGACCAAACCTTTTCATGGATATGATAAGGGACTTAAATGATATTAAATCATCTGATATAAAGCCTTATTTTATAGCAGATCCTTCAAAAGCAAACTTTGAATATGAAGGCAAGCAATATAAGGCTGATAAACGCTGGAAGAAGGTTGATAGGGATAAATTTGAGGAATGGTTAAGGCAAGAAGGTTATGATGTTGTATTTACTGTTTATTCACAGATAAGAGGTAAGACAGCAATTCAACAAGATTACATAAAAAATGTTGTGCATAAAAATAAGCTTGTCATACTTGATGAGTCACATAATGCTTCAGGAGATAGTAGAACTGGAGATTACATAAGGAACTTAATTGATATAGCACAAAATAGAGTTGTTTATTCCAGTGCAACATACGCTAAAAGACCCGATAATCTCCCCCTATATAAAGCCACTGATCTTTCTAACTTAAATTTGCCACCAGAAGAACTTATGAACCTTATCAAATCAGGCGGTGTAGGAATAGCAGAAGTTATAGCGGAAAACTTGACAAAAACTGGACAATATATCAGAAGGGAGCTTGATTTTTCGGGTGTAGAATGGGTTCCATTCATAGATACAGATAGAAAAGATTACCAGAAGGAATTTGCAGATAAGGCAACATCACTTATGAGAAGGGTTGCAATGTTTCAGATAAAGGTCTTCAGGGCTTTAGATACAGATACATTAAAGAAAATAGCAAAAGAGCAAGGAACTGTTGATATAGACAAAATAGATAAAATGAGTAAACAGCAATTGATAAGAGAATTGGGGGTTACTCCTTTATTCTCAACCCTACACAACTATATATCTGATATACTTCTTATAGCCAAATTACCCACGCTTATTGATAGAACCCTTGAAAACCTCAAACAAAAAAGGAAGGTTGTTATAGCCCTTCATCATACAAAAGAAAGTTCATTAAGAGAGCTAATAGAATTTGCGGGTTTAAAAGAAGGGGATGTGATCAAGAGAGGCTTTGATTTTGTTATTGAACAAATGCTTAAAAAAGCTATTTCTTTCAGGAGTAAAGATGTTTACGGGAAGACTGTTAGAACAATATTACCGTTGGATGTCTTGCCTCAGGAACTTCAAAAGGAATACTCGGATATTATCAAAGACGCCAAAAAATTCCTTGGCAATTATCCTCTCTCACCGATTGATTACCTAAGGAATAAGCTTGATGCACAAGGTGTTAAGGTCGGCGAGCTAACGGGAAGAAATATGGGAATAGATTATACTGATGAAGATAATCCTAAGATAATAAAGGTTGACTGGAACAAACAAAGAGTACGAATTATAAATGACTTTAATAATACAGATGACCTAAATGTTTTAATTATAAATGAGGCTGGGGCAACTGGTATATCATTGCATGCAAGCGAAAAATTTAAAAATCAGAACCAAAGAGTTATGCTTATAGCCCAACCTCATCCTGATATTAATAAATTTGTTCAGACGCTCGGAAGAATACACAGGACAGGGCAGGTAAAGACACCGAGATATGAGTTGATACAGACTGCATTACCGCCAGAGATAAGGTTTGCTATTAAGCTCAATAGAAAAATGAAACTTCTTAATGCTAATACTTCTGCTGATGCTAAGGGCAGGGAACTATTAGAACAAACGGACATTATTAATAAATATGGAGACAAAATAGCTGAAAAGTGGTTGAATGAAGCGGATATAGAAACAGTAATTATGCTCGGTTATAACATAGATAAAGGAAAGGTAGTTATCAACACAACAGAAGTTATGAATCAGTTATTGGGACGTCTTGCTATTCTCTCAACAGATGACCAAGAAAGAATAATTAATAGTTTACAACAAATGTATGAAGACTATGTTGAAGAATTGAAAGATAAGGGTGAATATAACGAAGAAACGGATTTCTTTGATTTTAAGGCGGAAAGGGCTTACCGTGCACCCATTTATGTAGGAACTGGATTAGAGGATGTTTTTAATAGTACAGCCTATATAGAGAAGCTTATAGCTAAGGTTGAAACATTCCCTTATAAGTTGGGTAAAATCAGAGAGCTTATAAGTCAGGAACTTGGTATAAAGACAGAAGATATTGACAATAAAGAGAAATTCACCATAGCCCAGAGAAAATATACGGAGAAGTTGATTAAGTTAGCAGAGGACAATTATAAAAAGCAAATTGTTCAGGTTGAAGGTAAAAGGAGAGAACAGCTTGAAAGAATAGCAGAGAAGTATAGGGATGATTTCATTAACTTAATTGATAACATCTATATAGGCGGTACATACTTCTTAAATGACGAGGGGCAACCATGGATTTTATTGAAAGTTTCCTATAATGAAACCTTATTACCGTATGATCCGCAGGGATTAAAACTTATTTTCGCATTACCTGATCACAGAAAAAAAAGAACCATCAGTGGTACAACTTTTAAAAGCAAAATAACTTCTGGAAATATGACCCTAATGGATGAAGGTCCTATAGAGAATTGGAATGATATGCTCAACACATCAAAACATGAAATAGTAGCTGTGGCTACTGGTAATATAGTAAGAGCTTTTCAGCATTTTGGTAAAGGTAGAATTATCATCTTTTCAAGACAGGACGGCACGCTTGAAAGAGGATTGCTCTTGCCAAAACAGACAGTCAATGAAATTAATATCCAAAGACTTTATAAAACTATATCT
>JALTZZ010000031.1 GCA_027051165.1 archaeon
GAATTAACCCTCTCTGGTAAGGTGGTAAAATAGATAAGGGATTCTGTGCTCAGAAAAACTACTGGAAAAGCATTATACACTATAAAGTCTTGCCTTTCCTAAGAGAAATCTTAACGTTAAAAAAAGTAGGTTATCTCACCCTTTCGAAGCTCAGAAAAACGAAAAGGTAAAAAGGCTCTACGATTGGCTTTTTTCTGCTTTCGAGAGCTTTTTGTGCTCTTAGGAGAATTTTAAAACCGTTAGAAGCGTTATCGAGGATATGTTCAAGGTTCTCAAACTCCTTAAGGAGTCTGCACAGATATTCTAATCGCTCTGTTGCAAAGTTCATAGCTTTATGAGTCCTTTTATTAGGAATGCCCATATCTATGGGATTTAATAAAAAGGAGAAGCTTCAAGCCCCTGCCGAGTCTTAACTCAGCAAGGGGGTTAACATGTAGCTAATATTAAAGAGCCGTTAGGTAATAAACCATATTTTGTAATATAATCGTTTGCTAAGGCTATTACTTTTTCGTTGATTTCTAAGAACTTAGCAAGCTTTAAAAGAGGAAATAAAGTATTTAAAAAGCTTAAACCCGATATCTTTTTTTAGTTCAAAGTAGTTTTTTCTGAATGAGTTCTAATAAAGATGTATGCCACCTCAGAGTAAACAACATCGTTAATGCAAGGCTTTACTCTTGTGCTTTCAAATACTTTCTCCAAAATCTTAACAGCTTTTGGATTGTCTTTTGAATATTCAATAAATACGTTGCTATCTATAAACATCTTCATAGAGTTCAGCCTCAAGTTCATGCCAAGATTTCTTTGTTTTTAGGCAACCTCTTGCTTTCTTTAGAATTTTTATTCGTTCTACAATTTCCTCAACCTCTTTGTTCACAATATCTTCTATCTTTTCCTTCATTTCTCCAAGTTCTTCAGGTATCTTTATTTTAATTACGATTTCCTTCATTCTAAACACCCACCAGTTTATCCAACCCTCACCTTTCCCGTGAGCAGAAGTTGCATAACCCTCTTCTTAATTCTTTCAAGCCTCTCCTCTTTAGCCTTTTTTGTTTCTATTACCTCGTCTCACTTTGATAGAATTTGAGCTATCTTTTTCTGTTCTTCGAGTGGTGGGAGTGGAAATTTAAAATTAATCAAATTTTAATTAGTGCTATAAATCTGCCAAAATATTTTGACCTAAAAATTTGACCTCCTCTACGCACTAAATTGCTTAAGAGGAGGTTTGCGCCTCGGACTTCACAGACATGTCGCAATGGATTCCTCAAAGAACCCCGTTAAACGCTCTTCCCTCAGCCCAATAAGCCTGCTCCTCGCAGACCTCGGCTTAGAGGGCTTCATTGAGATGAGGATTATTTATAGATAGTTGTGTATCCAAACGCAAAGCTGAGCTACCAGATGCACTACCACGGAAGCGAGCACTGGATCGTAGTTAGAGGCATAGCTAAGGTTGTTATTAACGACAAAGAGTTTATATCGAAAGAAGGAGAAAGTATATTCGTTCCTAAAACAGCTAAGCACAGATTAGAAAACCCCGGCAAAATAGATCTGAAGATTGTAGAAATACAGTAGGGAGAATATATGGAGGAGGATGATATAGTGAGGTTTGAAGATGCATATGGAAGAAAATAAGGGTGGAAATTCCTATGGAGAAAGATGGGAAAAAATTTCCGTTATACTGGCAATATACAATGAAAGGGAAAATATTGGAGATCTTATATACGAAATATATTCCATAGCTAATCCTTTAAAAAATGTGATATATTCACAGTTTCTCTTTTATACCTCTATCTCGATTCTCTCTTACACTCCGAAGCATGACATTCTTAGTAACTCTTGCTTAAGGAAAAATTATTATATAACTGAAGATTAATATGGAATATAAACGATCGTTATGGAGGAAATAAATAATGAAAGCTCTTGTGCTGAGTGGAGGTAAAGGGACAAGATTAAGACCCCTAACCTTTACAATTGCAAAACAGCTCATACCTGTGGCAAATAGACCTATATTAGGCTATGTTTTGGATCAGGTATCAAAAATAACGAAGGATGTTGGGGTTATAATAGCACCAGAAACTGGGGAATACGTTAAGGAATATGTAAAGAGTGGAGAGGAGTGGGGTATAAACGTTACATATATACCACAAGAGCCCTTGGGCTTAGCACATGCTGTAAAGACTGCCAAAGAATTCTTAGGAGATGATAGCTTCATAATGTATCTCGGAGATAACCTGCTTGGCGATAGCATAGAAAAGTATGCAAGAAGATTTGAGGAGGAAAACTTAGATGCACTAATTCTCTTAAAGGAGGTTGAAAATCCGCGTGCATTTGGCGTGGCTGTTTTAGATAAGAAGGGAAATGTCGTTGAGCTTATAGAGAAGCCTAAGGAGCCGCCGAGCAACTTAGCCTTGGTGGGGGTTTACTTCTTCAACAAGAACATACACAAAGCTGTAGAAAGGATAAAGCCCTCTTGGCGAGGAGAGCTTGAGATTACAGATGCTATTCAGGAGCTAATAAATATGGGCTACAAGGTTAAAGCAGAGATCCTTGAAGCTTGGTGGCTCGACACGGGTAAAAAAGATGATATTCTAACTGCAAACGCTATAATATTAGATGAATTTATAAGGAGAGATGTAAAGGGAGAAATAGAAAACTCAATATTAGGGGGTAGGGTAAAGATAGAGGAAGGTGCTAAGATTATCAACAGTAAAGTTAGAGGTCCATGCGTAATAGGCAAAAACTGCGTGATAGAGAACTCTTTTATAGGTCCATATACGAGCATAGGCAACGGCTCGATAATAAGGAACTCAAGCATAGAATACTGCGTAATAATGGAGAACTCCCTTGTAGAGGATGTAAACAGATTGGAGGAGAGCTTGATAGGGAGAAATGCAAAGGTTGTTATGAAGCACAGCAAAAACACTCTAAAGCTTAATATAGGTGATTACTCTATAGTAGAGATTTAACAATGTTAAGGGAGTATATAGTTATATGAGCGATGTTGTTTACAGAGAATTTCAGAGGTTCTATAAGGATAAAGAAGAGTTCCTCAAAGATGCGTATGAGGCAATAACAATCTTAAAGCCTGAGAAAAAAATAGAATTTGCCATCTGGCTCTACAAAGAAGGTATAGTATCTCTTGAGAGAGCTTCCGAAATAGCTGGTTTGAGTCTCTTTGAATTTAAGGAAGTTCTCAGGGTTAAAGGAATAAAGATAAAAATTTCGACAAATTAAATCCTAAACTGTGATGGAGTATGGGGATTCATAAGAAGTATAGAAAAGCATTGGATGAATTTTTGAAGGAAATACAAAAATATAAAAACAGAATAGTGGATATCGTTTTGTTTGGCTCCGTTGCAAGAGGTGAGGCTAAGGAAGATTCTGATTTAGACATCCTTGTTGTGATTAAGGAAGAAGATTTCACACTGAGGCGTGAAATTATTGGAATAGCTTTCGATGTTTTTTTAAGAACAGGAATAAACATCTCCGTAAAGGTTATATCAAAGGATGATTTTGAAAGGTTCAGGAATTTCTCCTTCTTAAGGAGCGTTGTTTCAGAGGGGATAAAAGTTGTTTGAGGAAGAAATAGAGGTTCTCATGGAAAAGGCAAGAAACAGGCTAAAAGCTGCACACCATTTATTTGAGAATGGATTTTACGAAGATTCTGTAAGCAGAGCTTATTACAGCATGTTCCTTGCCGCAAAAGCTCTGCTTTTGAAAAAGAATATAACAGCAAAAACACATAGAGGTGTAATCTCAAAGTTCGGGCTGGAGTTCATCAATAAGAATGTTATCGAAGAATATTATGGAAAAGCTCTTCGAATAGCTGAGGAACTTAGAGAGGAGGCTGACTATTCCATTTACCGTAAAATTTCGAGAGAAGAGGCTGAATCTGTAATAAAAGACGCTGAGAAGTTTTTAGAAAGGATTGAAAAGGCTTTGAAAGAAATGAAATAGGATTTTGAATATATTGAGAGCAAAGTCGAATCTTTAAAAAATTTGTTAATGTTGGAGAATTCCTTTATAGGATGTAAACAAATTAGAGAAATGTTTGATAAAAAGAAATGTGAAGGTTTCTATGAATCACAATTAAGTGATTATTCTGTAGTAATTTTGTGGTTATATGAGCGATATCCTTTAAATTCTTCTATAATCTTATATAATTCTTTTGAGAAAAGTTTCAGCATTTTCCACAATTTTTTCTGCTGTTTCTCTATCAATATTAAATTCAACACCATAATCTGCTTTTTGTCTAATGTCAAATACAAATTTATATGCTTCCGCATAGTTCTCCTCTAAATATCCTTTGTTTACGAACTCCAAGCCAAGCATCCTCAGCACGCCAGCATGCTTCCTTGGTGCAATATCTCTCGTAAGTAAAAGTGCTTTAGCGGCATGATACATCGAATAGTAAGCTCTTGAAACCGCACCTCTGTAAAAACCGCTTGATAGGAGATTTTTAGCCTCCTCTAAACATTCCTCAGCCGTGGTTATATGGTCCATTATCTCCGCACTTCTTTCTTTTCTATACAATTTCAACACCTTCTTTTAGAATATTTCTGTGGAAAGAGTAGCCTTTATATTTCTCGAACCGCGACCTATCTTCAACGATTACAGATATAACCTCTCCATATTCTAATAGTATTTGAAATGCTATCTTTGAAATCTCTCTTTGGGATAATTTATCAGCTACAATGAGAACATCAATGTCGCTCTCCTCCTTGGCTTCACCTCTTGCAGTAGAGCCAAATAAAATAATTTTGTATATCTTATCACCATATTTCTCCTTTAAAACTTCAACAAACGATTCCAAGGCTTTTCGCTTTTTCTCTGGGATTTGCTTTATTGGTAGCTCCATACTAATTATTTCCATTATAACATAAACAAGTTTTATGATTTCCACCCTTTATTCTATGTCCATTAGAGATTCTTCACTATTTTTCTTTTTAAATTTAATTGAATTAAGTTTGTTAGTGTTGGATATGGAAGAATTAATTTGATAAAAAGAAATGCAAAGTTGCTATGAAGCACAGCAAGAACACTCTAAAGCTTAATATAGGTGATTACTCTATAGTAGAAATTTGAGGTGGAAAAATGATGAAGGAATACCCTCTGGAAGGAGTAAAGGTGTATGAGCTTAAGGTTTTGCCAGATGAGCGAGGTTTTTTTGCAGAAGCCCTGAGAACTGATTGGAAAGAATTTTTAGGGGACGATAAGATAGTGCAGGCAAATATTAGCTACAGCTATCCCGGGATAGTTAGGGCTTGGCACAGACATTTGAGGGGACAGATAGACTATTTCTTGGTTTTAAAGGGAGCAATGAAGATATGTGCTTATGATGAAGAAAGCAAAAAGCTTGTTGAAATTGTTGCTACAGAGAAGAAGCCCTGCGTAGTTAGAATACCCGGATACTACTGGCACGGAACAAAGACTGTTAGTAGCGAACCATCTTTAACGGTATACTTCGTTACAAAGCTTTATGACTATAAAAATCCAGATGAGGATAGAAGACCTTGGAATGATCCAAGTATAGTTCCTGTAGAAATAAACGGGAACAAGAACGATCCTCGCTGTGGCAAACCCTGGGACTGGTTCTACCCACCCCATAAATAGGGTGATTTCATGAGAGTATTGGTAACGGGAGGAGCTGGGTACATAGGTTCGATACTCTCAAGAATGCTCTTAGAAAGGGGTTATGATGTTGTTATACTTGATAGACTTTTCTTTGGCACAGATCCAATAAAAGATATATTGGATCAGGTGAAGCTAATAAAAGATGACGTTAGATGGTTTGATCCAAGCGTTTTAGACGGTATAGATGTTGTAATGGACTTGGCAGCTCTATCAAATGATCCAACTGGCGAGCTAGACCCAAGCAAAACTATGGAGATAAACTATAAGGGTAGAGTTAGGGTTGCAAACCTTGCAAAGAAAAAAGGTGTAAAAAGATATATACTTGCAAGCTCTTGCAGTGTATATGGATTTCAAGAAGGAGTTTTAGACGAGAACTCAAAGACAAACCCATTAACAACATATGCCAAAGCAAATCTTTTGGCGGAGCAGGAGGTATTGCCGTTAGCGGATAAAAATTTCGTTGTTACTGCTTTGAGGCAAGCTACGGTTTACGGCTACTCTCCAAGAATGCGTTTTGATCTTGCAATAAACGGAATGGTTCTCGGCTTCTATAAAAAGGGAAAGATTCCTATATTGAGAGACGGAACCCAGTGGAGGCCTTTTGTGCATGTAAGAGATACAAGCAAAGCCTTTATATTAACCATGGAGGCTGATGAAGAAGTTGTAAATGGACAGATATTCAACGTGGGAAGCAACGAGCAGAATTATCAGATATTTCCCTTAGCAAAGCTCGTTGCAGAATCCATAGGCTTACCCTTTGAATATGAATGGTATGGCTTTCCAGACCACAGAAGCTATAGAGTAAGCTTTGATAAAATAGCTAAGGAACTTAAATTTAAGCCTGACTATACTCCAAAAGAGGGTGCAAGAGAAGTTTACGAAGCTTTAAAAGATGGTAGAGCAGATCCCGACGATCTAAGGACTATAACAGTTAAGTGGTATAAGCACCTGCTCTATATGCAGAAGTTCTTAAGAGAGGTCGAGGTTAATGGTGTTATATTATGATGATTTAAATATATTTGCTTAAGAAAATTAAGAAAAAAGGGTTTAAAGCTCAGTATAAATAGCCTATATTTGGGAATATGAACTCAGAGATATGGGGACCATATATGATACTAAGCAAGGGGTGTAGTCATGAAAGTAGCTATAATAGGGGCAAGTGGTCAGCTTGGTAGCGACCTTGTTAAGGTTTTTGGAGATTTTGAACTATACCCTTTAACACACGATGATATCGAGGTTAGTGATAGGAACAGTGTTGAGAAAAGCTTAAAGAAAATAATGCCAGATGTTGTCATAAACACTGCTGCCTTTCATAAAACAGATGCTTGCGAAGACATGCCCGAGAAAGCCTTTTTGGTTAATGCAATAGGTGCGAAGAACGTAGCAGAAGTTTGCAAAGAGATAAAAGCTATAAATATATACATAAGCACGGACTATGTTTTTGACGGAAATAAAGATAAACCTTACGTTGAGAGCGATGCCCCGAATCCTATAAATGCCTATGGATTGAGCAAGTATGCTGGTGAGCTCTTTACAAAGAACTATTGCGATAGGTATTATATAGTTAGGGTTGCGAGCCTCTTTGGTGTTGCTGGAGCAAGCGGCAAAGGTGGAAACTTCGTTGAAACAATGATAAAAAAGGCTAAAAACAATGAGAAGATAAGAGTTGTTGACGACATAGTTATGAGCCCTACATATACTAAGGATGCTGCTCTTGCTATTAAAGATCTCTTAAACAAACCCTTCGGAATATATCATGTAACAAACAGCGGTTACTGCTCTTGGTTTGAGTTTGCTAAGAAAATTTTTGAAATCCTCAGCTTAGAGGTTGATCTAAAGCCTATAAAATCCCACGAGCTTAACATGAAAGCTAAGAGACCTAAAAATTCCGCCCTAAAAAGTGAGAAGGGTATAAGGCTTAGAAGCTGGGAAGAGGCTTTAAAAGATTATTTAAAGGAAAAGGGTCATTTATGAATAAAGAAGAAATAAAAACTTTAAGAAAGGCTTTTAGAGAGGTTATAGAGAGGCAAAAGAAAAACAAACCAAAGGATTTTGAGGAAAGAATCAAAAGGCTTAGAAAAGTTAGAGAATTCAGCGTTATTAACGAGGAGCTTTTAAAGCAAGCTGTAGAGAATCTTCAGGAAAACGATATAGAAGTTTATTTTGCCAAAGATTCTGCAGAAGCTATAGATATTTTACTTAATAAAGTAGATGATGACTTGGTTGTCAAATCAAAGTCTAATATATCTAAAGAGATTAAACTGACCGAAATTTTAGAGAACAAAGGTTTCACTGTTGTTGAAACCGATATAGGTGACAGAATAATGCAGTTGCTGAGGGTTAAGCCTTCTCATCCAACAGGACCTATTGTTCACCTTTCAGCTAGCTTTATAGCTAAGGAGCTTTCAAAGATTTTTAATAAAAGCATTAAAGAAGACCCAAAAGCTATAGTTGATTTTATAAAAAGGGATATAGAAGGTTACATAAACAAGGCTAAGGTTGGTATAACAGGTGCAAATGCTGTTTCAGCTGAGGAAGGTTCAATAGTTCTCCTACACAACGAAGGTAATATATTTAAAGTTGCTAAAAGAGAGAAGCACATAATTATAACTGGAATAGACAAGATATATCCAAATCTTGAAGAAGTTTTAAACATGCTTAAGATTCTTAACTTCAACGCAACTGGAACAAAGATGCCTTCCTTCATAGAAATAGTATCAGGAATCTCTAAGACTGCTGATGTTGAGAAAAAGATTTTTAAAGGAGTTCACGAGCCTAAAGAAATTGTTTTGATACTTCTTGACAATGGTAGAAGTAAAATTGTTGAAAGTGAATTTAAGGAAATTTTATACTGCATAAACTGCGGGAACTGCTTAATAAACTGTCCAATGTATAATGTCGTTGGAAATGAATATGCTGTAGATAATCACCTTGGTGGTAGGGGCTTGGTTTATTATTCACTTGTAAATGATAAAGCAGAAAAACTTGAATACTGTTTAACTTGTGGTAGGTGTAAGAAAAGTTGTCCTCTTAACATAGATATTCCAAAAATGGTTAGAAGAATTAGAAGCGGTAAAAATGTTCCAAAAGAAATTTACTACTTCATTAAATCTCATTATATATTGGCAAAAGAATTATTAAAAATATAATTTTGATTATTGAGATACTGCAGATAACTCCTCCGAAAATAAAAGTTAAGATAGAAAATGTGAGAATAGTTGATATAACCCCCTTAGTGGGAATACAAGAGGGTGGGTTTGTTGAGAAATCGTGGTTGTGTCATAATCATGCATATAAAATAAGGGAAATATTTTCCTTGTTTTCATCCTCACTTAATCTTTACTATTAATGAAAAGTTAAAAAGTAGCTTTATAGTTATTTAAAAATCATGATAATTCATGATTATGCCATAATCGTAATTTCTCAACAAACCCTATGGTTAGAAAGTTTTATTAAATAAAATGAGATGAAATAACAAATAATAAAGCACACATGAACACTAAAGGGTGGTTGCCTTGCATGAGGTTTCCGTTATGTTTACGACTTTGAAAACATCATTGAAAATAATACTCGAGAAAGCATTTGCAACAGGTGATGTTTTTTGAAATTATATATTACATTTGGAACAAGACCCGAAATAATAAAGCTCTCCAAAATAATAAAACTATCCAAAAAGAAATTTGAAACTACGATTGTGCATATAGGACAGCATTATTCAAAAAACATGAGCGATATCTTTATAGAGGAGCTTAATTTACCAAAACCAGATATAAACCTTGGTGTTGGCTCTGGAACTCATGCTGAGCAAACGGCAAAGGCAATGCTCAAACTTGAGAAACTCTTTATAGAAGATAAACCAGATGTTGTAATGGCACAGGGAGATACAAACTCAGTTTTAGCCACCGCAATTGTATGTGCAAAGCTTCATATACCCTTTGCCCACGTAGAGGCTGGTATACGTTCATTTGATAGGAAAATGCCAGAAGAAATAAACAGAGTGTTGGCAGATCAGGTCTCCGAGTATTGTTTTGCACCCACCGAGATTGCGGTTAAAAATTTGAAAAGAGAAGGTATATCAGATAATAAGATTTATCTAACTGGTAATCCTATTGTTGAGGTTACAAGAGAAAATCTAAAAATTGCTGAAAGTAAATCTAAAATCCTTGAGGAGCTCAATCTTAATGAAGAGGAATATATCGTTTTGACTATGCACAGAGCAGAGAATGCTGACAATAAAGAAAGAATACTAAATCTTTTAAAAGCTATAAAACATATTAAGGAGACAATAGTATATCCAATCCATCCAAGAACCAAAAAGAGGTTGAAAGAATTTGGACTTTTAAAAGAGTTTGAGAAGCTTAATAATATAATGTTGATAGAACCCTTGGGGTATCTTGATTTTCTTAAGCTATGTTCTAAATCCAAGCTTATAATCTCCGACTCTGGAGGTATTCAAGAAGAGGTAACAATATATAAGAAGCCGATACTTGTTATAAGGGACAGCACGGAAAGACCGGAGATTTTAGGTAAATTCGGTTTTCTTGTAGGCTATGATGTAAATAAAATAATAGGCAAGTATAAATATTTTACAGAAAACCATGCTGATATAAAAAACCTTGAAACTCCCTTCGGAGATGGAAAAGCCAGCGAAAGAATAGTAAAAATTTTGGAGGGGTGCCTATGAGATGTTATGTTTTGCTTCCATGCTACAATGAAGAGAAAAATCTCAAACTCCTTGTGAAAAGGATAGATGATGTTCTTAGAAATAACGATTATGAAATAGTTGCGATTAACGATGGTAGTAAAGATAATACCCTCAAAGTTTTAAAAGAACTTTCAAAGTCATTCCCGATAACGATAATAAATCATGAAAAAAATCTCGGTCTCCACATGGCACTCAAAAATGGAATAAAACACATTATTAATATATCAAATTCTAATGATGATGTTGTAATAACGATGGATGCAGATAATACTCATGATCCAAAATATATAATGCAAATGATAGATAAAATAAATAGTGGCTATGACATAGTTGTCGCCTCCAGATACACTAATGGGGGCAAGCAGGTAAACGTTCCTATTCATCGAGTGTTTTTAAGCATCGGCATAAATACAATATTGAGAGGTGTTTCAGGAATACCTGTAAAAGATCAAACTACAGGATACCGAGCTTATAGAGTTGAGATACTGAGAAATATGATAAAAAATCTTGGAGATAACTTTATAACATCTAAAGGTTTTGAAGTTGCCGTTGAACTCTTGATAAAAGCATACTACTATGGAGGAAATCATGTAAAAATAACGGAAATACCGATAGTATTAGATTACGGAAGAAAAATTGGAAAAAGTAAGATGAAATTATTTAAAACTATTGTTCTATACCTAAAATTATTAAAGAAAATAAGAAAATGGAGAAGGTGATGATAAATTGAAAATAAGCATCATAGGTAGCGGTTATGTAGGACTTGTAACTGGAGCATGCTTTGCAAAGCTGAACAATGAAGTGATATGTGTAGATATTGACAAGGATAAAGTTGAGAAGATAAACAGAGGTATATCCCCTTTTTATGAAAAGGGTTTGGATGTATTGTTAAAAGATGTAAAGGACAGATTAAAGGCTACTACAGATATTAAAAATGCGGTAATTAATTCTGATGTAACTTTTATATGTGTGGGCACGCCTCGTGGATTGGTTGGAGAAGCCGATCTGAGCTATATAGAAAGTGCCTGTAAAGATATTGGGGAAGCATTAAAAAGGAAAGACGAATATCATCTTGTGGTTGTCAAAAGCACCGTGCCACCGGGAACAACAGAGCACAGGATTAAACCTCTTTTGGAAGAAGTTAGCAAGAAGGAAACATACAAAGATTTTGGATTAGCGATGAATCCTGAATTTTTGAGAGAAGGAAATGCAATAGAAGACTTTATGAATCCTGACAGAATAGTTATTGGAGTAAAAGATGATAGGAGCAAAGAGATTCTGCTGGAGCTTTATAAGGATTTTAACTGTCCAAAGCTTATAGTAAGCCCTACCACGGCTGAGATGATAAAATACGCAAGCAACGCATTCTTAGCAATAAAGATAAGCTTTATAAACGAGATAGGAAACCTCTGCAAAGCCTTGGGTATAGACGTTTATGAAGTTGCTAAAGGTATAGGATTGGATAAGCGCATAGGAAAGCATTTCTTAAGAGCAGGTATTGGCTTTGGTGGCAGCTGCTTCCCTAAGGATGTCAAAGCTCTAATAAATAAGGCAAGGGAACACTTCTACCACCCAATAATTTTAAACGCAGCCTTAGAGATAAATGAAGCTCAGCCTTATAAGCTTGTTGATCTTCTGGAAAAGAAGGCTGGCAATTTAAGAGGCAAAGATGTAACCGTGCTTGGCTTAGCCTTTAAGCCAAATACTGACGATGTTAGAGAAGCACCATCAATAAAGATAGTTAACGCTCTTTTAAATAAGGGTGCTAAGGTGCATGTTTACGATCCTAAAGCTATGGAAAACTTTAAGAGATTGTTCGGAAATAAAATTGATTATTGCAACTCTGCAAGAGAAGCCGTAAGTAAGAGCAAGTATGTTCTAATAGTTACAGAATGGAATGAATTTAAAGATAAAGAGCTCTATAAGGAAAAGTATGTTTTTGATGGAAGAAGAGTTGATGAAGCTAAAGAATTGGCAAAATATTATGAAGGGGTTTGTTGGTAATGAAGATTTTAATGGTAAATACGGGAGTATTTCCAATACCTACTCCACGAGGAGGTGCAGAAAATCATGTTTATTACCTCTCAAAGGAGTTTGCTAAACTTGGATATGATGTCCATGTAGTTTCAGATGTTGAAAATAACTGCGATCTTAAAAACTTAAAAAATATCAAAATTATTCCAATAAACCTTCCTAACTTAAAGTTGTTTGAAATGGGATTTTATGGATATGCTTTAAGGCATCTTTTAGGTGGGATATATTCTGCAAAAAAAGCTTTTTTCTATATGAAAGAAGTTAAGGATTTTGATATTGTGCATATTAGAGGTCAAATTCCTTCATTTTTGCTATCAATAATTCCTTTTAGAAACAATTCATGGATATATACACTTCACAGCGATCCACCAAAAAAAGGTGTAAATAATTACTTAATTTACAAAAGTGCCTTTAAGCTTTGTGAATACACGGCAAAAAGAGTGGATTTTACAATAGCAGTAAGTGAGAATGGTAGGGACTATTTGATAAAAAAACTCAAAATAGATAAAGATAAAGTTGCATGGATACCTCCAGGAACGGATGTTGAGACTTTCAAACCACTGAATATCAATCGAGAAGATTTCTGCATGTTTGTTGGATCCTTAACTAAGAGAAAAGGTTTGGAGTATTTAATAAAAGCAATATATTTGTTAAGAGAGAAAGATAACAAGAAACTTAATTGTCTGATAGTTGGTGATGGTCCCGAAAAACAAAACCTTATGAAACTTGTAAATAAATACAATTTAAATGATCAAATAAAATTTATGGGGATAATATCTGATAAAAAAGTTTTATGCGAGCTTTATAATAAATCAATATTTTTTGTTTTGCCGTCTATAACTGAGGGCTTACCTCAGGCAATGCTCGAAGCAATGGCTTGTGAAAAAGCGGTATGCGTTACAAAAACTTCTGGAATACCAAGAGTTATTAAAGATGGGTATAATGGATTTCTTGTAGAACCAAAGGACCCTGAAAAACTAAGAGAAGTTCTATGTTATATGCTTGATAATCCTGATTTATGCAAAGAAGTTGGAAAAAACGCAAGAAAAACCGTTGAAGAGAATTTCAGCTGGAAAATAATAGCCAAAAAAACACTTGAAGTTTATAAAAAAGTTCTGGAGGGGAAAGAATGAAGGCTTTAGTAACTGGATGTGCCGGCTTTATAGGTTCTATATTGGCAGAAGAACTTTGTAAAAGAAAATACAAAGTTATAGGTATAGATTCCTTTGAAAACTATTACTCGAGAAAAATTAAGGAAAACAACTTAAAAAATTTAATTAAAAATGAAAATTTTAAGTTTATAGAGGGAAATGTATTAGATATAAATTTAAGACCAATAATAGAAAAAGTTGATTATGTTTTTCATTTAGCTGCACAACCGGGGGTTAGAGCAAGTTGGGGAGAATTTTTTGAAGTTTATACAAGAAACAACGTTCTTGCAACTCAGAGGTTGTTAGAGGTCTGTAAAAATTCAAGCATAAAGAAATTTGTTTATGCAAGTAGTTCTTCTGTTTATGGAGATTCAGAAGAACTACCATTAAAAGAAGAGACAATACCAAAACCCATATCTCCCTATGGAGTAACAAAGCTTGCAGCAGAACATCTTTGCAATTTATATTATAAAAATTTCAAAGTTCCCGTAGTATCTCTCAGATATTTCACAGTTTATGGAGAGAGACAAAGACCGGATATGGCTTTTCATAAATTTATAAAAGCAATTCTGGAAGGTAAAGAAATTTATATATTTGGAGACGGAACACAAACAAGAGATTTTACTTATGTAGGGGATATTGTTGAGGGAACAATTTTAGCTGCAGAAAGTGAGGTTGTTGGCGAGGTTTTTAACCTCGGAGGAGGTTCGAGAATAATGTTAAAAGATGCAATAAAGACTATTGAAAATATAATTAATAAAGAAGCTAAAATTGTTTATAGAGAATATCAAAAAGGGGATATGAAGCACACCTATGCAGATATAACAAAAGCAAGGAAATATATAGGATATAATCCAAAAGTAAAATTAAGATACGGTTTAGAAAAAGAAGTGGAATGGATAAAAGAGATATATAAAGTGAAGTAAAATGTGCGGAATATTTGGATTTAACTTTGAAGATAAAAATTTGGCTTTAAAAATTAGTGAAAAACTTTTACATAGAGGACCTGATGATAGTGGTATTTTCATAGATGATGGTTTAACCTTGGGGCACAGAAGATTGAGCATAATAGATCTATCCGAAAGAGGAAGACAACCCATGTTTAATGAAGATGGAACCTTAGTATTGGTATTCAACGGCGAAATTTATAATTTTAAAGAATTAAAGGGTGAGCTGAAAGAAAATCATGAGTTTATATCAAATACGGACTCAGAGGTAATTTTACATCTATATGAAGACTATGGTATTGATTTTATAAACAAGCTCAGAGGAATGTTTGCATTTGCTTTATACGATATGAAGAAAAAAAATATTATATTAGCAAGAGATAGAATAGGAAAAAAACCTCTATATTATTACTACGATGGGAATACTTTCATTTTTTCATCCGAACTACCTGCTATATTAGAGGCTGGTGTTAAGAAAGAAATAAGTTATAGGGGGTTATCAAGTTATTTGGTTTTTGGCTTTGTGCAATCACCATTTACAATTTTAAAAAACGTATATAAATTGGAACCTGGTCAGATTCTTATTTACTCCAACGATGGAGTAAAATTAAAAAAATATTGGGATTTAAACCCATATTCTTACTATAATGATCTTGATTATATAGTTAATAGAATAAGAAATTTGTTGTTTGAATCAGTAAAGTTGAGAATGATAAGTGATGTTCCCTTGGGTGCCTTTCTCTCTGGAGGAATAGATTCATCAGTAATCGTGTATATAATGAAAAAAATTAGTGAAAGTGTTAAAACATACTCAATAGGATTCGATTTTTACTTAGACGAATCAAAATTTGCTGAGTATGTAGCAGATTATTTTAATACTGAGCATAAAACATTTTTTATTAGTGTAGATAATGCACAAAAAATCTTTAATGATGTAATTTCATATCTTTCAGAGCCGATAAATGATCCCGCATTAATACCTGTTTTTTTGCTATCCAAAAATGCAAGAAGACATGTGAAGGTGGTTTTAACTGGAGAAGGTGGTGATGAGCTTTTTGGAGGATATGAAAGATATAGAGCAATAAAATTTTACTTACTACCAAAGTTCATAAAAAAAATCGGAATAAATCTCATATTGAACAAATCTAAATATTTCAAATATATAAAAAAAGAGGAGAAATATAGGATTATCAGCTATATGAATAAAAATTTGGGGAATTTTTATTTGAGTATTATTTCCACATTCCTACCATATGAAATTAAAAAAATGTGTAGAAGATTAAATTTTGAATTTAATGTAAAATTTAATTCTGCAGATCTTCTTAACGAAGCTATGGTTTATGACATAAAGACGTCTTTGGCAGACGGCTTGTTAATGAAGGTGGATTTCATGACTATGGCTAACAGCTTAGAGGCGAGAACTCCATATTTAGACCATATACTTGTAGATTTTGCTACAAGAATACCATCAAACTATAAAATAAAATTTTTCAATGAAAAATATGTGCTCAAAAAAACGTTTGAAAAAGACATCCCAAAAAATATAATAAAAAGGAAAAAACAAGGATTTTTTGTCCCTATAAATGAGTGGATTTCAAAAGAGTTAAAAAGTGATGTAGAAGAAACTCTAAGAAATACGATTGATATATTTGATAAATATTATATAGAAAAACTAATCAAAAAATGCAGAAACCCATCATTAATTGATGGTAAAAAAATTTGGAGTTTATATACATTTCAAAAATGGAGAGAACATCATCTAAGGTGAATCTGCAATGAACATATTAATATTAACTCTATATGCACCAACAAAGACAAAGTTTAGCGAAGGAATTGGTGGAGCTCAGGAGGTTATCTATCAATTAGGAAAAATGTGTTTGACAAAATTAAGTTTTAAAAGAAAAATGGTGAATAATATATGAATATCCTAAGATTATCTTTATATGCACCAACAGCTACAAATTTTTCAGAAGGTATTGGAGGGGCTCAGGAACATATATATCAAGTTAGTAAAATTTGGGCAAAAAAAGGGCATAATGTAAAAGTAATTTCCGCATACAGAGATTATAGAATTCCAAAAAAAGAGGTTATTGATGGATTTGAAATTGAACGAGTAGGGAGTTTCTCTTTTGCTACATATTATATAAAAAAGGCTTATAAAAAGTATGAAGATTGGGCTGATATAGTAATAGAAAGTTATACGTCCTATCCCCTTTTCACTCCACTCTATGTAAAAAAACCTAGAATAGTTGTTATTCATTCTGGCTTATTGGGAAAAAAATATTTAGAAGTTGTTAATCCAATAAAAGGAATTTTTGGATATATTGGTGAAAAAATTTTATTTAAAATATATAGGAATGAAAAAATTATATTAACAAGTAGAAGAAATGAGAATATTTTAAGAGATCATGGAATTTTTAACATAAAGATTATTTATAGTGGTGTTAATACCTCATTTTTTACTCCTGGAGAAAAATATGATAAACCGATTATATTGTTTGTTGGAAACTTTGTTAACAAAAATAAAAGAATAGAAGATCTAATTAGGGCTTTTAACATGATTAATAAATATATGAAAAATATTAAATTAATAATTGTAGGATATGGCGGCAAAAGATCAAATGTTGTAATGAATGCATGTAAAAAGAATAAAAATATCAAATACTTGGGATATATACGAGATAAAAAATTATTAAGGAAGTTATATCAAAAAGCTTGGGTTTTTGTATTGCCGTCTATTCAAGAACAATTTCCACTTTCTCTTTTAGAGGCAAATGCTTGTGGAACGCCAGCTGTTGTTTATAAACTTAATAATATAGACACAATACAAGAAGGTATTAATTGTATAACAGTTAACAAAATGGATATTAAGGAGCTTGCTGATAAAATAATTCAAGTAATAGAAGATAATAAATTAAGAAAAAAGCTTGGTAGATCTTCAAGAAAATTTTCAGAAAACTTTAGCTGGGAAATTACCGCAGAAAAATATTTAAATATATTCAATGAATTAATTTAATAAAAAGTTAAGAGGTTTAAAAATGAAGATCCTACTAACAGGAATAGACGGTTATATAGGCTGGCCTTTGGCATTGAAACTTTCAAAGGAGTTTAGGGAAGCTGAGATATTTGGGATAGACAATTTAGCAAGGAGGAAGTGGGTAGAAGAAGTTGGCTCTAAAAGTGTTACACCAATACTGCCTATGAAAGATAGGTTAAAAGTTGCTGAAGAGTATGGATTCGACAACATAAGATTTATTTACGGTGATCTTGTTGATAAAGATTTTGTAAACAACGTTATAAGAACAATTAAGCCTGATATTGTTCTTCATTTAGCTGCTCAGCCGAGTGCTCCCTACTCTCAGATAAACTTAGACAGGGCTTACTACACACAGAAGAATAACGTTTTAGGGACTTTGAACCTTCTGTGGGCTTTGAGAGAAAACGAGTTAACGGATGTTCATTTTATAGAAACGACGACTACCGGAATATACGGTGCTCCGAACATAAACATCGGCGAAGGCTTTGTTAAGGTTGTTGATGAAGAAGGCAACGAAGATGTTCTGCCTTTTCCAAACATAGCGACAAGCTTTTATCATGTAACAAAAGGTTTTGATGCAACAAACATGTGGCTAATGAACTTTCAAACAGGCATGGCATGCACGGATGTGAGGACGAGCATAGTATATGGGATTAACACTGAGGAAACTAAAAAAGATGAAAGACTTCTAACGAGGTTTGACGTGGATTTCTACTTTGGAACACTCTACAACAGATGGTGCTCAATGATAATCCTAAAAAGACCGCTAACGGTTTACGGAAGCGGGAACCAGATAAAGCCTTTTATAAGCTTAGAAGACTGTTGCAGAAGTTTGGTTGAAATAGTTAGAAAGGGTAATAAAGGTGAGTATAAGGTATACAATCAGCTTACAGAATATGTTAGAATAAGAGATCTTGCAGAGGAGCTAAACAAGAAGAGCGAGGAGCTCTTTGGTTCTTCTCCGGGCATAGAGTTCATACCGAACCCAAGAAAGGAAAAGGAGGAAAGTAAGTATAAGTTTAAAAATGATGAGTTCATAAAGCTTCTTAACGGCAAATATAAAAAGATGTTCGATGAGCTTAAAGACACGCTTGAGATTTTAGATAAATATAGGAATACTCTTGAAAGGCTTAGAGGAAGGTTTCTGAAATGATCCTTGTAACGGGGGCTGCCGGCTATATTGGCGGCTACTTGATAAACAAGCTGCTTGAGGATGATAAATTTGCAGATTATGAAATTATTGGTATAGATAATTTTATTGTTGGTTACAGGGAGAACTACGACCTAATTAAAAAGGATAAAAGAGTTAAGCTTTTAGAAGGTGATATAACAGATAAAGATTCCTTAAAAGAACTTATAAGAGATGTTGAGATAGTATATCATCTTGCAGCGATTTCTGGAGTTAATGCATGCAACAATCATCCAGATCTTGCATTAAAAATAAACGTCGAGGGAACATTGAATCTTTTAGAGGAAAGCGTAAAGAATAATGTGGAATATTTTGTTTTCCCTTCGAGCTGTGCTGTCTATGGAAATGTTAAAGATGAGATTGCGAGAGAGGATATGAAAATAGAGCCGTTAAATAAATATGGTGCAATGAAGGCGAGCTGTGAAGCTTTGTGTAACGCTTATTATCATTCTTATGGATTAAAAACGGTTGTTTTGAGGTTTACAAATATATATGGCGTGGGCAACTATCCTAAATGGCGAACTGTTGTCGCAAACTTTATAAAAAGAGCTTTAAGCAAAGAACCTTTAATTATACATGGAAGCGGGGAGCAGAAGAGAGATTTTATTCACATAGACGATGTTATTGAGATTTACAAGCTTGTAATAAATAAAAATGCTGAAGGAGAAACGTTTAACGCTGGAAGCGGCTATACTGCAACTATAAAAGAATTAGCTGATATTGTTTGTAAAATTGCTATGGAAAAGGGATTAAATCCTGAGATAAAATTTATTGAAAAAAGAGAAGCTAAAGAGAGATTTATATCATACGATATTACTAAAATTAAAGAAAAATTGAATTTTAAGCCAAAGTATGATGTAGAGTCAGGAATAAGGAAAACTTTTAATGATATAGAAAATATTCTTAAAAAAGGTTTTAGAGAATACCAGAGGGTATTGTAATGATACTTGTTACCGGAGGCTTTGGATATGTAGGCTCTGCTTTAGTTCCGATGCTTTTAAACGAGGGTTATTACGTTAGGGTTCTTGACAACTTTCATAATTCAAAAATGGAAAACTTAAAAGAATATTTAAATAAGATAGAAATAATTAGAGGAGATATTAGAGAAAGAGAAATTATTAAAAAGGCTTTAAAAGATGTAAATATAGTTATCCATCTTGCCGCTTTGACAGGTGCTGATTCTTCATTTAAGCTTAGAAAAGAGTTTATGAGTGTTAATTTTTATGGAACAAAAATTTTAGCTGAAAACTCTTTAAATGTTGATAAGTTTATTTTTGCCTCCTCTTGCAATGTTTATGGAAAACAGAATTCTATTGTTAATGAAGATTCTGTGCCAAACCCCCTTAACCCATATGCAGAGAGTAAAGTTCTGGCTGAGAATTTTTTGAAAAAACTAAGTTATGAAAATGGATTGAACTGCATTTGCTTAAGATTAGCCACACTTTACGGATATTCTAAGGGTATTAGATTTAACTTGGTTGTTAACAAATTTGTTAAAAACGCTTTAGAGAGAAAACCTCTGACAATATATGGAGATGGTAGAAACTGGAGACCTTTTTTGCATGTAAAAGATGCTGCAAAAGCTTTTGTTCTTGCATTAAATTATAATACCAAATTTGATATATTTAATGTCGGCAGCAATGAAGAGAACTACAGAATTATTGATGTGGCTGGAATCATAAAAGAATATATAAATGCTGAAATAGTATACCTTAAAGATAAAAATCCTGCACCTTCTTATAAAATTGACTTCTCCAAAATTAAAAATAAACTAAATTTTAAACCTATATATAATTTGAGAGAAGGTATTGAAGAAACAATAAATTTTTTAAAGCATAACTTAGGATATGATGATCTATCTATATAATGAGGGATTGGCACAAGCATGTAACATGGTAAGTAAAATATAAATAAAAGCAAACCTCCTTTCATAGTCAATAAGGACTCTTGATATAAGGGTGTGTTCGAAATGAAAACGAAACCTTTAGTAAAAAGTGTTTTTTCTTCATGCTTTAACAATTTTAATATAAACTTTAGAGGTATGTTGAAAAATAAAAGTTTATGGTGTAAAAACCCAGAAAACTCCTTTGCTTATGCTCTATTACAACTCCTTGAGGTGATGCCTTATTTGGACAGGTTCAGATGATAGCATGAGATATAGTAAACATGTACCTCCTTTAATTTTATTAGTTTTGATAACATTCTTTGTTAACAGAAATTTATTTAAAAATGGTGATATATTAGCTGGTTTAGACACAATGTCTCATGTATCTATAATATCTTTTTTTTCTATAGATTATAGATTTATGGATCTATGGAATGAAGTTGTATTTGGTGATCCAACACCTTTTACTTTTACGAGATTCTTAGGCTTTTTAATATATACATTTAGATTATCCCCATTATTATTATTTAATATATTTATGATATTTGGGCTAATCATGACAACATGTTTTATGTATTTATTTGTTTATAATTTGACAAAAAATAGACTCTCTGCAATTATGTCATCTTTTATTTTTACATTTAATCAATGGCTTGTTTCTAAATATTGTTATGGTCATCTTTTACACATATTATCCT